>CAZNRF010000191.1:0-6827 GCA_964575075.1 uncultured Spirochaeta sp.
CTCAGACGGCTTAATCCGATGGCTATCTATGACCGATGTAATTGGTATGGCGTACATCTCTTTCCCCACGCGAACGAGGAGTCCCTGAATGATCGCAAGTGTCAGCGGAATCTTTATCGTGAACCGTGTGCCATTGCCGCGTTCCGACCAGACCGTCACGGTGCCGTTCAGTTTTTCGATCTGACGCTTTACTACATCCAGGCCGACACCACGCCCGGAGACGTTAGTAATCTCTTTTGCGGTAGAAAAGCCCGGATCGAAGATCAGATTAAACGCCTCTAAATCGGAGAGCTGTTTGTTGGGATGGATTACCCCTCGGTCGATCGCCTTCTTGCGTACGGCGTCCACGTCAATCCCGCGGCCATCATCGACGATCTCGATGAGAATCATATTACCTTCGTTACTGGCACGAAGAGACACCGTTCCCGCCTCTTCCTTACCCGCTTCCTGCCGCGCCGCAGGATCTTCGATGCCATGATCGATACTATTGCGAACACAGTGGATGAGTGGGTCCAGGAGATCCTCGATCACCGACTTATCAAGTTCGGTGTCCTCACCTTCGATCTCGAGCTCGATTTTTTTGTTCAACGAACGTGACAGGTCCCGAACCAGGCGCGGAAAACGAGAGAAGATCTGAGAGATCGGAACCATCCGGATCCGCATCACCCCTTCCTGGAGCTCCCCCGCGATCCGACCGAGGTTTTGGGCGGTATTACGAAACTTCGCAACGGTTGTTTTCAGATCCCCATGAAACTCATCAAATAGCCCTGGGAGGGTTCCAAACCGTTCGTTTATTCGTTTGCGAACGTCTTTTGGATTCGCCCCTTCCCTAATCTCTTGGAGATAGTCGGGCAGACTATCAAAGAGATCCTTCAGCATCTCCCGATACTGCGCTTCTGCCGCTTCGAAGTCCGCAAGGTTATCCGAAAACGCGGCGCTTATCTGGTTGAAGCCCGCTTTATTAATGACCGTCTCGCTGACCAGATTGAGCAAGTTATCAATGCGGCGACTGTCTACCCGAAGAATAGAACCGGCTTGGGCGTTACGTCTGTGCTCGTTCCGCACTCGTTCAGTAACGTCTTCCTGTTTCGTCTCCGAGGGAGCACCGTTGGGCTCGTCTACGGGGGATGCGGCGGCTTCCAGTGCCGCTTCTTGTGCGTCCTCAGCTCCACTTTCCGCAGGAACGGGCTCTACCGGGCTCTCAGGACTGGGCTGCTCTTCAGCAATCGCAACCGGCGCGATGGTCACTGCTTGGGTAACATCCGAGATTTCCAGCTTACCCCGGTGGTCCTCCGGATCATTGTCCGTGGCGATGTAGTATGTCACTTCCGGGTGAAATCGATCCTCGTAGAGCTCTTCAAAGGCAGGCGATGTCTTGAGCACATCAGAGAACTGCTTGAGAGCAGCAAACAGCTGAATACCGCCCACGCTATTCATGGGATTATCTTCCCGAAAGTGAACACGCACCGCGTAAATGCGCGCATCCGCCGGCGCCGCTTGTTTGAGCTCCAGGAGATCATACTCACTGAGATGCTGCGGATCCGCTGTGGACCCGCCGGCGGTTGGGCTACCACTCTGCGGCTGGGTCCTCGACTCTTGAGACCGCCTTGGCTCCGTCTCTACATCGACGTTGCCGTTCACATTGGCGTCACCACCTTTCATAATGGCGCGAAGCGATGCGGTCACCTGACTGATGTCCTGGTCATAGACGGTACCGTCCTGCCTCGCTTCGAGCATCGCCTTGATAACGTCAATTGCTACGAGCAACGTGTCGATCGAGCCCTCACCGATAGATGTCCGTCCACTCCGAATTTCATCCAGCGTATCTTCAACAAGATGAGTGAACTCGGCAAGCTCATTCATCTGCACGGTCGCAGCCCCTCCCTTTAGGGTATGAGCCGCCCGAAAGATCTCATCTATGGCGTCGCTGTTGGCTGGATCATTCTCAAGCACGAGAACGTTACTTTCCAACGTCTCAACCTGCATGTCGGCCTCGACGTAAAAATCCTTCAACAGTTCCTCGTTGGCAGGATCAAAATAGTCACTCATCTCAGCTCGATTCTCATACTTTTGTCCACCATCGTCAAGCCATAAAAAAACCCTCCCCGCGAGAGGGAGGGTTCATAATTGATTATTGGGGCGTTATTTAGCCGTCCTGCTCCGCTTCGGCCTCATCCTCTGCCTCAGCATCGTGCATCTTGCGTTCTTCGAGATATCGCAGTACCTGAATATTTCCAAGGCTTCTCAGCTCCGCTTCTCTCCGGGCACGTTCTCGCTCCTGCAAAATACCCCAGACCGCTTCATCGTTGATGTCACGCTCCAGGTTCAGAACCGCACGGTCATACGTGAGGGAGATATCCTTGATATAGGTTATGAAGTCGCCACCTTCCATGGCAGCGTCGCGGTACACCCGAATCCCGATCAACTTTCGCATCGGCGTCAGGTTGGGATACAGCGGAAAGGATCGAATCTCCCGATTGCGCACCTCGCTGATATAGTTGGGGTTTCTCCACTCCAACGTTCGCCAGCCGTCGAAGTCGACGTAGCCCATGAATATCTCGTGCTCGTTGTTATTCTCATCCATGAGAATGACGCTGACGCCGTGAGGAAAGTTCAAACCGTGAACATTCATCGATACCGAACGCAAGACACCTACGTTCTTTACGACGCCGAAGTTATCAAACTTGGAACCGAGCCCCACTTCTTCCTGTGGAGTCTCGAGCGAACCGTCGTCCTGCACTTCCGTCTGATCGGCGTATGCCGGAATCTCAAACGGTGGGCGAATCATGGCCCAAGAATTGAACGGCTCGGTGGGAAAACGAACACGAGCGCCGAGCACCGTCTCATTCTCAAAGCGAGCGGCGCCTTCACGGACCGGGGCCTCCCGAACCATGCTGTCAGACACCGTTTCCACGCGCTCCGATGAGGACGCAAGCTCGATTTCCCAGGATTCGATACCAAGGGAAATCTTCATCTCCGCCTTTTCTTCCTCGGTATAGCTGGAACCGGCGGCGATGCTGTAGTCAACGATTGTTCGCTCATTATGTACCGGATCATCGGCAGGATAGTTAGCTGCCAGCTGAGCGAAATCGATAAGGACTGCTTCTTCTGCAAAAACAGTGCCGATCGAAAGAAGTCCGATCAATACGAAAAGGACGGAACGTCTCATCCATGTCTCCTTTGCTTCTAGCGTTTATACGCCTTTACCAAATAATAAGTGCGTAGCCTTAAGTTGTTACCTTCTTCAAATTATACCGCCGCATATCCCTTTGTCAACGACTGATCTCTCCAAAACTCGGTGCATCGGGGACTTGCCCGCCCACCAACACCACGGTGCGGTCCAGGCTGGGAAAGTTATGGTGAAGATTTTCCGTCAAAAGCTGTTCCAGATCGGCGAAATTTCGTTCGCTGTCCTGCTCGTCGAACATGATGTCCGGGGTGAAATCGATATACAGGGTGGTGCCGTCATGGAGTACCAGACTCCGAAGCTCGGCGTTCTCCGGGATGAAGGGAATGGAACCGAGCTCTACCGGGCCCAGCTTCAGCTCTTCAATGTAAAGCCGGATCTGGTCCACCCGTTCGGATCTTCGTGGAATGAAATGCCACTCGGCGTGACGGTCACCTCCGGCGGTATCGGGAAAGAAGAGCATGCGTCGCTCGAGGGGCGGAGGCGCGACCACATACGTGATCAGACTGAGAAATAAAACACCGATGAACAACCCCGGGGCGATATAGGATCGCTTATTCAAGACCAACCTCTTCGAAATTGCGGACAAAATTCGTCACGCCAGTATAGATACCTTGAGACAAGGACTGCAAGTAACTTTCCTCCCGCAGCCGGAGAAACTCACCCTCGTTGGTTACAAACCCGACCTCCACCAGAATCGAAGGCATTTTCGCGTTCCGCACCACATACCAGCTCTCCTCCCGAAGCCCTCGATTCGGGGAGAACTCACCGATTTGTCCTTCCAGACCGGACAGCACGTTTCGAGCAAGGAGGACACTTTCCAGGGTGATCTCTTCTTCGCGCATCGTGTTGAGGATCGAAAGAATGTCAGGATCCTGAACACCCGTATCTTCCGAACTCACCAGGTTTCGTCGGCGAAATTCGGGTGGCAGAAACCAGACCTCGAATCCCCGGGCGCTTCGATTGAGCGATGCGTTGGCATGAATCGAGATAAAAATCACTGACTCGTTGTTGCCCGCTTCGATCCGATTCGCGATTGTTGTCCGATCCTCTAACGTCAGGTACACATCGCTGTCACGGGAGAGGACAATTTCTTTGTCGGGGTAGCGGACCCGCAACTGTTCCGCCAATCGCTGTCCCACCGACAGCACTACGTCTTTCTCCCGGATCGTTGCAGTTTCTCCGGCTATTGTATGTGTCCCGACGGCACCTGGATCCCGTCCACCGTGACCCGGATCGATGAAAATCGCGGAAATACGACGCATCTGTTCCTGCGGAGGGAAAACGCGCCGGGCAAGGGCAAGAAAATCCGATCCAAACCGCAATGAGCCGCGATCCCGCGTCGGCGGCTGCACCCGATGCACCGTAAACAGGTTCTCCACAGCTACTGGATTGTCTAATGCGAACGTCAATAATCTGGAGCCACGAACGAGAGCACCCTGCCTTCTATACGGGTCCCACTGAAACTCCGTGTCGGTGCGGGCCAAGATCTCTTCGAGAAGGTACGTATCCTGGGAGGGTGAAGAGCCTTCGTCCCGGTCCTGGGAGAAGATCGGATAACCGAAGCACGCCACCAACAGCGCCCACACCACCCAACGATTCACACCAATACCTCCTGAGACGTCATTAGGCAGCTCACCAGGTAGTGAACGCCTTGTACGCCGGAAGACAGAAAGGCCTTCCAGAACATGCCGTCAGCGTGGGGAGATGCCGACGCCCACGCGATCACTCCAGTGTCAACCAAATGTTCAAGCGATTCAATACCATCTACCGAGAGGTGCCTGGCGACTATGCTCACGTTGTTCCGAGTCCCCGTTTCACTCAACGGATGAACCGGTAAAGGATGTCCTTGAGCTACCAGTCGGTGCAAAGTTTCGTGCTCTCCTCGAAACATCGGACGGCGCTCAATCGCCTCCGCCATTTCCGGGGACACCGCGTAATGCGCCCACGGGCCGTGCCATCCCTCTTCAAACACGAAGCGATTCGTGATCGGGTTATGCGGCTCGAGGGTTATCGCAATGTGTCGCCGAATTTCAGCGACCCGCGCCTCGGCGTCCGCCAGTGACGGGCCGACGGCAATAATGTTGGCTACCTTCTCCACGTTATTCGTTGGGACTGAGACGGAATCTCCTGCTGAACACGTCACAAATACACGTTCATCCCGACGAAGCACCGCATCATCTCCGTTATGACCGGGCGCCTGAACGCTGCGAACGACACCGGGGGCCGAGATCACCGCGCGCTCGACAGCAACGGCGCTCCGGCTCGGTTCGAGCCGGGATCGATCCAAGCGGTTTCCCACCGCAAGGTGGACACCCAATTCCGTCAAGGGAACGCCACTGGATGCCGGATAGGTCCATCCCGACATGTACCCACCGGAGAGGCGGGCCGCGATCTCACCGACGGTGACAACCGGTTCGCCTGTCTCTGGATCGTGGGCGAGAAAAATATCACCTTTCGCCGCTCCGCAGGTGATTCCAATCGCCCGAATGGCATTGGTAAACGCCGTCTCCAGAGCGACTCGGTCTTGCTCTGATAGGTGCGCCGGAATGGTATGCCCTAGTTCTACAAACCAGGGCGGAAAAAAGATGTGACGACGGGCCACGCCGGTTACGGAGACGACACCCTCAAATACCAGCGCGTCGAGACTGTACTCATCTCCGGTTATATATTCCTCAATAATCGCCCGGTGGGAGACGGATAGTCCGATCGCTTCCCGGAGCGCCGTTTCCAGATCGCCGGGAGTCGCCACACTGCGGACGCCGCGGGCTCCCATGTTGTCTACGGGCTTGCAGACGACGGGAAAGCGTAACGCGTCACCGATTTCGCGGATTTTCTCGGAAGAAACGCAGTCGACGGTTACGACTCTATATCGCGGAACCCGCAACCCGGCGGCGGAAAGGCGCTCCCGCATGATCCCTTTGTCGGTTGCGGCACGACTCACCTCGTAGGGAATTCCGGGAAGCCCGAGATGCTCAGTTAGCCACGAGACACTACTCGAGAAGTCGGTGCCGGCGGTAAACACGCCCCGTAAGCGTGGGATCTCTCGCGCACACTGCAGAAGCCCCGCCAGATCACGCAAGTCAACGTGGTAGAAATGATCGGCCTCCGCCGCCCCCGGACAGGACGCGTTGCCGTCGGCGACGTGAGTCACAAACCCGAGACGACGGGCGGCCTGAATGGCAGGTCCCTGCATGACCCCTCCCCCGAGGATCAGAACTGCGTCATCGCCGCTGCTCATACTGCCTTCTTTGCAATCACTTCAAACGTATCCCCAAGTCCCATCAATCGGGAGACGCCCGCCAACGTCCGGTATCGAAGCCCACGACGGCGCGCTCCCCGTTTGCCGAGAGATATGCCGAACCGCTCCGGATGGTGTCCAGTAGATCGAGTATGAACTACCTGAAATCCGAATCGCTGCAACACCTCCTCCGCCGACCGTGGGTCCATAATGGTATAGTGATCATCCGGACTCTGTCTGAGAAATTCTCTCATTTCTCTCCGGGCCGATATGCCTCGACCGTTGGGCGTAGAAAAGGCAAAGATACCACCAGGGTGCAGTAAGTCGACTACGCGGTTGAGAACGGTATCGAGATCTGGAAAGTGTTCGATGACATACCACATCGTCACGATGTCGAAC
>CAZNRF010000192.1:0-6824 GCA_964575075.1 uncultured Spirochaeta sp.
GGGTGCCTCCGGCGAATATGCCGGCCTGCTCCTCATCAAGGCGTACCATGAAAGCCGCGGTGAAAGCGGGCGCAACGTGTGCCTCATCCCCGACTCGGCGCACGGTACGAACCCGGCCAGCGCCGTCATGACGGGGATGCGGGTGGTGGCGGTGAAGACCGACGCCAGCGGCAACGTGAGTCTGGACGACCTCCGCGCCAAGGCTGAGAAACACCGTGAGACGCTCGCCGCGCTGATGGTCACATATCCCTCCACACACGGCGTGTTCGAGCAGGAGATCCGCGATATCTGCGCCATCGTTCACGAGTATGGCGGGCAGGTGTACATGGACGGCGCCAACATGAACGCCCAGGTGGGGATCACCAGCCCCGGCGATATCGGAGCCGACGTGTGCCACCTGAACCTCCACAAGACGTTCGCGATACCCCATGGTGGCGGAGGTCCCGGGGTAGGCCCGGTTCTCACGGCGGAACATCTCACGCCGTTTCTCCCCGGAACGGTTGACAAGGCGGGCCCCACCGGGGTGGTAGTGGGTGCGCCTCTGGGAAGTGCCGGCGTACTTCCCATTTCCTACGCTTACATCGCAATGATGGGTCCTGATGGTCTGCGGCGCGCCACGGAGACGGCGATCCTCAACGCAAACTACATCGCAGCCCGCCTGAAGGCGCACATCCCCGTAGCCTATACCGGCCGGAGTGGCTTCGTGGCCCACGAGTGCATTCTCGATTTCCGTAAAATCGAGAAGGAGACCGGCGTTACCGTGGAGGATGTCGCCAAGCGGCTTGCCGATTACGGATTTCACGCGCCGACGATGTCATGGCCGGTCCACAGCTCTCTCATGGTAGAGCCCACCGAGAGCGAGGACAAAGGAGAGCTCGACCGCTTCTGTGATGCGATGCTGGGCATCGTAGCGGAGATCGACGAGATTCGATCCGGGGCGATTGCCCGGGAAGATAGTCCCCTCACCTACGCTCCGCACACGCTGGAAGATGTAACGGGTGAGTGGGATCGCGCTTATACCCGTGAGCAGGCCGCCTACCCCGCCCCGTGGATTCGTCAGAACAAGTTCTGGCCCGCCGTGGGTCGAGTGGACAACGTCCATGGGGACCGGCACCTGGTCTGCAGTTGCGCCCCCCTGGAGAGCTATCGCAAATCGCTGAGGGTCGGTACACTGGCCACCGGCGCTCATGAGGGATGATGTAGCAGAGTACTACAACGACAACACCACCTCGTTTCTTCGATTCGGCGGAGGGAGCCGTACCACCGGCTCGATCCATCGCGCTCTGTGGGGACCGAACGTCACATCCCACGCGCAGGCGATGGACTACGTCCACACCCGGATCATATCCGCATTTGAGGACACGCTGAGTTCTGATCGCCCCCTGCGTCTGGCGGACCTGGGGTGCGGTGTTGGCGCCTCAATGGAGCGAATCTCGCGCGCCTTGAACGCTGAGGTCAGCGGCGTAACCGTGAGCGCCGTCCAGCAGCAGCTCGCGACGGTCCGTTGCGCAGCCACCCCACAGCGGTGCCGTGTACTCGCTGGTGATTTCACTGACCCTGGAGTACTCAGGGAACTCACCGTCCACGGGCCCCTGGACGGGATCTGGATGATCGAGGCGTATAACCACGCCCATGACGGCAACGCGCTCCTCAAGGGAATCGCCCAAATCCTCCGGCCCGGCGGGGTTCTGGCGATCTGCGATGACATCCCCGACCAACGGCTCGTGAATGGCCCCCTCAACCGCCGGGAGGCTCGTCGAAGAGAGGAATTTGTGAGCGGATGGCACGTTCACACGTTCTGGTCGCCACAGATGCTTCGCGACCGAGCGGAAGACCACGGTCTCGAGTTGGTGATGCACGAGGATTACAGCAACTATGTAGCGGTCGACCGTCCGCGGGACCTCCTGGTACGGGCGATCGCGGGACCGGCCCGATGGGCTAATCTCACCGGGGGCCAGTGGGACAACATGCGCGGCGGCAACGCCTTGCAGCAGCTTTCCAAATCCCGTCTTATCCGGTACGCGATGTACCTGTTCCGTCGCCGCTGATCGCCGTCATCGTCTCGAGGAAACGAACCGCTCCCCGCATGCTTCGCTCCCAGGAATGGAACTGCCGAGCCCGCTCTCGAGCGGCATGCGCCATGGCACGCCGTTTCTCGGGATGATTCACGGCGTCACGAATCGCCGCCCGAACTTGCCGTATCGACCCGGGCCGGACCAGATATCCGTCGGTCTGAGGCCGCACGATATCCCGGGCACCGCCGGCGGCGGGAGCGATTACCGGAATACCCCGTGACAGCGCCTCCAGAAAGACAATGCCAAAACCCTCATACTGGGACGGCACGGCAAAGAGGTCGGAATTCTGAAACTCACTCTCCAGAAGATCCGCGGGGGCTTTCCCCCGAAGAAACACGCGGTCAGAAACCCGATGCCGGGTGATCGTGTCGCGGAGGAGCTCCGTATAGCGGTGATCGACCCGGGTATCTCCCACGATCGTGAGCTGTACATCCGGAACCGCGGCCACTGCGGCCACCACCGTATGAAAGTTTTTCCGAGGAATCACCGATCCGACCGACAGAATTCGCAATGCCCTCCGCCCGTTAGAGCGATGCTCACCGCTCGGCGTACCCTGCCCTCCCGGGGGTGGGGTTGGTGGTGTACCGCCCTGCCCAAAACCGGCCGAGTCGCCCCCCGGAAACGCCACCGTTGAGGGTCGCCGCACACCGGAAACCGATCGGACCCGACGCAGCGTAACGGTGCTGTTACACACGAAACTATCGCACCCGCGAAGGAACTCCCGTTCCCATCGCCGAGAGCGGAGGTGGATACCAGCCTCGTCGGAACGGAGATGGTGCACCAGACCGGTCACGTGTACGCCGGGAAGCACGCTTCCCAGTGCCGTCAACCAGGGCCCCACAGCGGCGTGGTTCAATTCGTCGATAATCACCAGATCAGGACGGATATCCACGAGACGCGCAATGGTCGCCACGTCATCGTTCCCCCGATGCGCTGCGGAGACGCTTCCCCCGGCCCGAACCGCCCGGAACGTGCGACGCCCGAGCCGGCGTTGCTCCCGGTAGGAGAGCGATGCCGGCTGCGAGACGATCGTCACGGTATGCCCCGCCTGGCGCAGCTCTCTTACCAGATGCTGGTCATAGAGATAGCCTCCGGAGGGCTGATCGAGATCCCCGAAAACAACAAGGGCCACACGCATAGAATACCGACTGGTCAGGACACGGGAGCCGTAAACGTGGCTTTCGCCTGGGAGTGCTCCCACATCGTCACCGAAGCTTCTTGAACCGTCTCTGCGGACAGTCCCGGGACGATCTCCTCCCACGCCACGCGAGCAAACCGCTCGATGCTGGGATTGGTACCGGCAAAGGCCGGTGTATCGTTAAGGGTCTGATCCCGATATCGAGCCACGAACCCTGCGAGCCGTTCTTCGATATCGACAATATCTACCATGTAGTTATGCTGATCCAGCGATGCGCCGGACAACGTCAGCTCGATGGTGAAATGGTGCGAATGCTTTTCATTTTCCGGCCCCCAGTCACCCCCGATCAGGTAATGCTGGGCGATAAAATCTCGAATCACTGAAACGCTGTACGTACCACTCTGCATGCGGCTCTCCTTTCTCTCCGTCCAAACGCGGCGGTGCACCGCCTTGTGCACACCCTCTTCAGTAGCGAATCGCTACCCACGGCTCGATCTTTACACCTTCCGAAATTTCCGTAAAGAGGTCATTGAGTCCATCCAACGAGACCTCTCGGCGGGCGATCTCTTCCAGGCTCAACCGGGACAGCATGTGCCACACGATGCTCGAGCGGCGGCTGTAGTTGATGCGCCCCTCCACCCCGGGGGGGATCGTACTTACCTGACTGGAAATCAGCCGCAGCCGCCCTCGGTGAAAACGCCCACCCAGGTGCAGTCCTGCCTCGCGATCGCCATACCAGGAACCAACTACAATACGCCCGCCGAACGCCATGACCCCCAAAACCGAATCCAGAACGGTGGTATTCCCGGTGAGTTCCACCGCCACGTCGAACCCTTCATACGTACCGCGGTACCGGCCGGGGTAGTGCTGCACACTCTCCCGCGCCTGCTCCAACGAGGCCACAACATCCACCGTAGCGAGAGCGCTGCCGCATCCGGCGGCGCGGATATAGCGTTCCGCCCACCTCCGGCGGTCCTGGTCTGCGTCAACCAGAACCACCCAACCGGCACCACTTTGGGCGGCGATCCCGGCAACCAACAAGCCCACGATCCCCGCACCAAGGATGATCACCGATTCCCCCGGCAGCAGCGCGGCATCCCAATGCAACGAGACCGCGGTCTCCGTGTTGGCGTAGAGCGGAGCGGCCTCTTCCGCAATACCATCCGGAATCGGAAGCAGACGATCAACGGGGAGGATCGCGTGAGTTGCGTGAGGATGGAACGCGTACACCCGGCGGCCGAGCCACTGTTCACTGTTCACTCGGGCTCCACAAAACGCTACTCGGCCCGTAAGGATATACCCATAGCGTAACGGATACACCGAATCTCCGGTTGTACCATCCGCAGCCGCATCCAGCTCCATCGTCTTTTGGGCGGCTCCTGAGAACACCAGATACTCGCTCCCGGCACTGACCGCACCCCACTCCGCTTCCACGAGCACCTCATCCGGCCCGGGAAGTTGCACTTCTTCCCGGACCACGCGACCCTGAAACGGCTGTTCAACCACCCATGCGCGGCGATGAAGACCCATTAGCGGGATACTCCAGGATCCATCGCAACAAGGAGGTCGTCCGGCCCCACGCGAAAGCGGCGCGCCATTCCCCGGAGACAGAATCCTTCTACGAGATTCCACGGGACCGGCCGATATCCGTCCAACGATTGGGGAGCGATGGTGAGCGCGATCGTATCGATGTGAGAGACGGTGAGGAACGAGCGCAACACAAGCCCGCCCCCTTCTACCATAACACTATCATGCCCCAGCCTCCGCACGGCGTTGAGCGCCGCGGCGAGATCCACGCCGCCGCCCGGCGATGCCAGAGTTGGTACCACCGATCCACCCGCGCGGGATATCGCAGCCACCGCCGCCGGCGCTTTCTTCATCGCGCTCTCAGTGGTGACCACAATCGGTCCCGGGCGACCATCGCGGTGGGACTCTGAGAAGATTCGCGCCGAGGGAGGACATCGGAGATGCGAGTCCAGGACAATTGGCCGGGGGCTGTCGCCGGCGACCAAGCGTGTGGTGAGGCGAGGATTGTCGGACAAGATGGTGTTAATACCAACCAGAATCGCCGAGTGCCGGGACCGCAGCATATGCGTAATGGAGAGAGACTCCGCCCCGGAAATGGCCGCGGGCTCACCACTCAACTGCGCAATAGACCCATCCGAGGCTTGCGCCCAGGCAAGGGTGATCCACGGCCGATGTAGTGGCGCGATCTCCCCCCGCCGAGACAGAACCGAATGCAGATAGTCGTGCGCAGTTTCAGCGACTTGCAGTTCGTCCAAGGGAACCACCGCCACCGGTCAGAGGCTCACCGAGATCCATGAGATGATTCATTCTATGGACTTTTGTCAGCAAATAGTTGCGGTTGTTGTGATTGACGATGTTTGGTTCGATCGCAACCCGATCTTTGACGGTGACGCCGAGCCGCGTGAGGTCCTCGATCTTTGCCGGATTATTGGTGAGCAAGCGAACCGACCGGATACCGAGATCCTGCAGAATCAACGCGGCAACCGTATAGTCCCGGCTGTCGGCCTGGTGTCCCAACAGGAGATTCGCGTCCACCGTGTCGTGACCCTCATCCTGCAAGACGTACGCCCGAAGCTTATCCGCGAGTCCGATACCCCGGCCCTCCTGGCGCATATAGACGACGACGCCCCGTCCCGCCTCCGCAATCATCTCCATAGATCGGTTGAGTTGCTCCCCGCAGTCGCAGCGCTGCGATCCCAGCACATCACCCGTAAAACACTCGCTATGCACCCGAACGAGAACATCTTCCCCATGCTCCACGTCACCCATCACAAAGGCCAAGTGCTCTTTGTCATCGAGTGTGTTCGTGTACAGACACAACTGAAACTCACCAAACCGGTTCGGCACGCGCGCACATGATGTACGGTCCACAGAAGGTTTCGCCATAACGTGTAAAGTACCCTCTCCCTGATTCAACGTCAAACCTCTATAACTTAGCTATTCGAGGAACCATGCTGTTTGAGCGCAGAGATCAACCCCTGGAACTCCGACGTAAGCTCAGGGCGGACCTGGCAGATGTCATTGTGCGCATCGAGGACGAAAGAACTGTCGACGTCGCTCCCTCGGTGCCGCGGCATCGTCTCCAGGTAGTTCTTCTCAATAGAATGCAACATATCGTCTTCTATGATCGTAAAGTAGCTCGTCAATTTGGTCTTATGAATGACATTGGCTACCGCTTCGGATGGATTACACAGGCACAACGATCCACCGTCTGCACGCTGCTGTTTGTGCAGCCGAATCAGCGTGCCGATCGTGGTACTATCGACGTAGGTCGTGCTATCGAGGTCAATAAACACTGAACTCCGAGGATGTTGGTGCGTCCACTCCTCCACGTGCCGGTACATCGAATACGCCTCGGTCGCGGTGATCCGACCACTGATAAAGAGAAACAGCTCTCCATCGTTACTCCAGAAATACAAGCCGGCGTCTGAGGGCATATCCACTCCTACAGACAAGCATACCAGCGGCTCCAACCTTCGTGAAGGACTTGCAGAAAAACCGTGAGATACGCTATGGTATCCGGGTTCCGCGGGCGTATAACTCAGTGGGAGAGTGCTACCTTCACACGGTAGAAGTCACTGGTT
>CAZNRF010000193.1:0-6810 GCA_964575075.1 uncultured Spirochaeta sp.
ATAAAGGTCGCGCCGATGTCATGGGCGATCTCGGCGACCGCGGCGATATCGAGCAGTTCGAGTCCCGGGTTGGAAGGTGTCTCCGCAAAGAAGACGGTGGTGTTTTTGCGCGCGGCAGTGCGCCAGGCGCCGGGATCATCCGGTGGAACAAAGGTGGTCTCGATGCCCCAGCGGGGGAGGATCTTGGAGAGGATCTGGGAGGTTGATCCGAAGACCGCCCGGGAACAGACGATATGATCTCCAGCGGATACCAAGCCGGCGATCGATGCGAACATCGCCGCCATACCGGTGGCGGTGGCGATCCCGTCGGCGGTGTGTTCCATGGCGCACAGTTTTTGGACGAATTCGTCCACACTGGGATTGCCGTACCGAGAGTACACGAGCCCGTCTTCCTCCCCGGCGAAGAGATCGCGTCCCTGCTCGGCGGTATCGAAGACGAAGCTCGACGTGAGGTAGACCGGGACGCTGTGCTCCCGGTGCGCGCTCCGAGTCGCCTGGGTGCGAATAGCCTGCGTGTCAAATCCAGGCGCGTCGCTCATGCGTCCACCTCGTGAATGTTCAGGGTCCAGGTGATCTCAACACTGCAGCTGAGCATCGCCCCGACTGAGCAGTACTTGTATACCGCCAGATCCAGGGCGCGATGTGCCGCGGCCTCGTCGATAGTACCCCACAGATCAAAATGAAGATTGATCGCCGTGAACGGTGAGGGTGTTCCCTCGCTCCGTTGTCCCGTTGCGATCACCTTCATATCGGTTACCCTTTGGCGCTGCTTGGCGAGAATCGGGCCCACGTCCATACTGGCGCACGACGCCAGGGCTGTAAGGGCCAGTTGCATCGGCCGAAACCCGAGGTTCTCACCTCCTACCGCCGGGGCTCCGTCGATTGACACGGTGTTGCCGTCGGTATTGCGCGCCTCAAAGTGGGATGCTTGATTGACTCTGTGGAGTTCTACCTGAATTTCCATACCGTATCCTAACAATGCGCTGTTCACAAATCAAGATACTCAACTTATATTACGGGTATGAGATACTTCACCATCGAAGAGTGCATCGGCAATACGCCGCTGGTCCGCATACGACGACTATACCAGGGATCGAATCTGGTTCTGTGCAAGTTGGAGGGAGACAATCCGGCGGGTTCCGTAAAGGATCGCCCGGCGTACCAGATGATCGTGGCCGCCGAGGAGCGGGGTCGGATCTCCCCGGGGGATACGCTCATCGAGGCTACCAGCGGCAATACGGGAATCGCCCTGGCGATGGTCGCGGCGGTGAAAGGATACCGGCTCATTCTGATTATGCCGGAACACATGAGTGCCGAGCGGCGGGCGCTGATGAAGGCGTACGGAGCGGAGGTGGTGCTCACCCCGAAAGACAAGAGCATGGAGGGGGCTATCGATCTGGCGCGGCAGATGGAAGCAGACGGCAAGGGGGTGATCCTCGATCAGTTCTCCAATCCGGACAATCCGGATGCTCACTATCGTACCACCGGGCCGGAGGTGTGGCGTGATACCGACGGCACCGTGACTCATTTTGTGGCATCTACGGGAACGACGGGCACGCTGATGGGTGCGTCACGCTATCTGAAAGAGCACAATCCAGATATTCAGATTGTCGGCGCGCGGCCCGACTCCCAAGGGGGCATCCCCGGCATTCGGGCGTGGCCGGAGGCGTATCTGCCGGCGATCTATGATGAATCACGTCTCGACGATAAGCGCGAGGTCTCCCGGGATCGCGCGGTGGCCACGATGCGGGATCTGGCCGCGAAAGAGGGCATTTTCTCGGGTATCTCGTCGGGAGGCAACGTGGCGGTGGCGCTCGATATCGCGCGGGAGCTTGATGAACGCGGCGTGCATGATGCGGTCATCGTGACGATAATCTGTGACCGCGGCGACCGCTACATATCTACCGGTGTATTCCCCGCGTAATGAGCCCGGTCCCCGCTATTGAGGAACCAGCACGCGTCCCCACAGCGGGGGGAGTTCAACCGGTGCGTCCCCGGTGATCTCGGCGCTATCGTTCAATTCGTCACGGTAGATACCGGCGGGAATTGATACCGAAGCGGGGTGATCCGCGGCGTTCACCGCCACCACCGTAGCTCCCCGGCGAAACACGATCTGCTCGTCGGCAACGGAAATGGGATCGTAATTGGTGCCCGCCAGGTCCGGAACGGCGTGGCGCACGTGGGAGAGCCGGATAATCGCCGCTGCCAGATCGGGGTGCCTGCCCGCCTCGACCAGCGTGTCAGGGGTGAGAGCCGGCCGGAGCGGCCAGTCATCGCCGTCCTTTACCCCTGGTACCCCCGTCTCGCTCCCGTAGTAGATGGCGGGAGTGCCGGGTATGGTAAACAGCAACAGATGCAGCGGGTAGAGATGCCGCGGGTCAGCCAGCGTGGAGGCGATACGGGGCACGTCGTGGTTATCAGCAAAGGAGAGAAGGCGAAGCCCTCGATAGATGCCGCCGGGTGCAAACTGTCGCTCCAGGGAATGAGCGATCTCGTGGTAATTCTTGTCGTTATGTGATGAGTAGAGCCCTTTGTACACTTCGTAGTTGGTTGTGCCATCCAGGGCATCAGGGCCGCAAATCGAGGCATAGTCACCGTGGACCATTTCTCCGTTCAGCCAGAAGCGTCCCCGGCCAAACCGGTGATTCCCGCGGTAGTGTGCATCCACCGTTGCGCGAAGTTCCGGCCACAACGACGGATCGATTACGTCTGCGGCGTCGGAACGTAATCCGTCAATCTCGAAATCATCGGTCCACCGCCGCACCACCTCCATAAGGTGGCGGCGCACCGCCGGATTGCGGAGATTTAACTTCACGGGCTCGCCGTGACCGTCCCAGGTGGCGTAGTCGATGCCGTCGCCGGCAGGGCCGGGCCGATCAAAGCGGAGATGCGAGAACCACTCGCGGTAGGCAGACGCCTCGCGGTGTACCACCACATCCTGAAAGGCGAAGAATCCGCGGCCGACATGGTTGAAGACCCCATCGAGAAGGACGCTGATTCCCGCGCGGTGAAGCTCGGCGGTGAGCCTCTTGAAGTCCTCATTGGTACCCAGGCGGGGATCGATTCGGGAGAGATCCAAGATGTCATAGCCGTGAGACTCGGAGCTGAAGATCGGGCCGAACAGCATCGCTTCAGCGTTCATCCGTTTCAGGTGAGGAATCCAGTCAGCGATGGCGCGAATGTTTGCCGGATCATCCGGTGCGAGGGGATCGGCCACACCGGTCTGTGTATGCGGCGCGCCGAGCATTCCCAGGGGATACACATGGTAGACCGGCCCAGTAAAGATCGTCCCGGTTACGCTGGCCGTCTCGGGTATGTCGTTCATAAAACGCTCCTTCTGATGAGGAGGGTATACCGACCGGTAGGTATAGTCAAGGATGCTCGTCTAAAAGATGCCGTAGAGAAACGTCTGCGCAGCCTGAACCACTTCCGGGCTGTCGGGTTCGGGCTCGTGATCAGCCTGTGACGTGAACATTGCCAGGGCGATCGCATTGCCGACCCAAATCGTTGCCAGGAAGGGCTCTTTGCCCTTGAGGTTCCCGTGGGCCGTTGCGGCGGAAGCGAAGAAATCCGTCAGTGAGGAATGAATGCGCGCCAGTTCCGCCGCTCCCCGGCGGGCAAGGACGCTCCCGCGAGGCGGATACAGCAGCTGAAGTACGATCTGAAACCGGGTCGGGTCAGTACGCGAGAATCGGAGGACCGCGGCAAACAGGGAGCGCACGTCGGATACCAGATCACCGGAGAAGGAAATATCGTCGGATGCGATCGGTGTGGCGTGAGTATCCCCCTGTGACAGGTGACGAAGAAGCGCGGAGGTAGCGTCGGCGGCGACTTCCTTCAGGAGGGTCTCCTTACTGCCAAAATGGTAGTACAGCGAGGGTTTGGTCACGTTCACGGCGGTGCAGATCCGCTGAATGCCGACGCCGTCGTACCCGGACTGGGCAAATAGTTCCCGCGCCGTGGCGAGTATGTGCTGCTTGGTATCCATATCGTGTACGGAGTCTACCATACACCGCCATGTGTGCCTTGACAGTAGCCGCCAATGGGCACAGGATTAGTTTTATGGGCGAATTAAACGGGAATCCAGGATGACCGGAAACCAGGCGCACCAGAAATCGATCAATCAGGCGCTGGTGATGCAAGCGATCCGTGACACCCCCGGGATCAGTCGGACCGAGATTGCCGCCGCTACCGGACTCACGAAATCGACGATCGGCAATCTTGCTCGACAGCTTCGGGCGGCAGGACTCATCCGTGAATCGGAACCGGAGAATGGTGACGAATCCGGCGGCGCGGGGCGCCCGCGGGTAGGGCTTATGCTCGCCGAGGACGCCGCTACCGTGATCGGGGTTGAGATCCGGCGGGACGAAATATTCTCGGTGACGTTGAATCTGGCAGGGTCCGTTCTCGAGCGGCGAAGCTCCCGAGAAATCGGAACAGTCGGTCCCTTTGTGACGCTCCAGGAAGCGTGGCAGGCGGCGGGAACACTTCTCCGGACGCTCCAGGCACCCCGTTGTGTCGGAATCGGTGTGGCGGTGCCGGCTACCACCGATCCGATCCGGGGTACCGTGGTGGAATCGGAAGATTTCGACGTGTCGGGATTTAATCTCGAGTCGCTTACGGTGATCGATGCGGTCGTCCCCGTTCTCTTGGAGAATGATGCCAACGCGGTGGCGTGGGGAGCGGTTGCTGCGGGGGACGTACTGGTCGTTACCGGGCGGTTCGATCACGCTACCGGCGTTCTCAGAATCGGTACCGGGATCGTTCTCGATCATCGGGTGTTTTACGGGGCGGACTTTGGTGCCGGCGAGTTTCGCACGATTCGGTGGCGGGCGGGTATGACCGGGGAGTTGGCCGAGCACGGGGGGAGTGGACGAGCCGCGCTGGTAGAATTGTGCGAGAACCTCTCGGTACCCGTCTCGATGCTTCGGCCGCAGCGGGTCATCGTTGCGGGGGATCTGGTAGAACGGTTGGATGAGATACATGAGATCCTGCGTGGGGAGCTCAGCGGGGCGTACATCGATCCTCAGGTGAGCGGAGTACCCTTCGTAGCCGCTGAGGATGGAGAGCATGCCGTTGCATCCGGGGCGGCCCACATGTTCCTGGAGCACCTCTTTGAGATTCCCGGAGTTGAGAGAAACCGGCCACAGGGTA
This sequence comes from uncultured Spirochaeta sp., assembly GCA_964575075.1. GTDB lineage: Bacteria > Spirochaetota > Spirochaetia > DSM-27196 > Alkalispirochaetaceae > Alkalispirochaeta. The sequence goes on from CAZNRF010000193.1 coordinate 5,155, forward strand.
TCCCCCGGTGGCAGGACCTCCCTGTTGGACGGTGAGCACGGCCGGAAGAGATGCGCCCCGGGGTGGGGTGAAACCGCCGGGGCCGGGTGAAACGCGTCGGAGCACCGTGGGTGATGGCTTGACACCACGGCGTGGGTAGGTGATACTTAGTAAGTGCAATGCATTTACTATAGAAGACGAGAATTGAGGGGAGCCGCATGAAGGGAACCATATTGATCGGACAGTCCGGAGGGCCTACCGCGGTCATCAACGCCAGCCTTGCCGGGGTCGTCCAGGCGGCACGCGGCGCCGGGTTCGGCTCGCCGGGCAGAGAGATTCTGGGGATGCGCTTTGCTATCGAGGGCTTTTTGGAAGAGCGCATCCTCGATCTGGGCACGCTGAGCCACCAGGAGTTGGAGCGTCTGAAACACACGCCGGGATCCGCCCTCGGATCGTGCCGTTACAAGCTGCAGGATGATGACCTCCCGCGGATCCATCGGCTACTGGAAAAGTACAACGTGCGATATCTGTTTTACATCGGCGGAAACGATACGATGGACACGATCCATCGTATCAGCGGTTACTGCTCGGATCAGGGCTACGAGCTTCGGGGGGTAGGGATCCCGAAGACGGTGGACAACGATCTATACGCCACTGACCACACCCCGGGGTATCCTTCCGCCGCGCGATACGTGGCGCAGTCGGTAGCGCAGGCCGGGCGGCTGGCCCGGGATATGCAGCGGGTCGATCGGTTCCTGGTGCATCAGACGATCGGGCGGGATGCGGGTTGGCTGGCCGCGGCGGCGGCGCTGGCGCGAACGCGTCCGGAGGATGCCCCACATCTCATCTACGTTCCGGAAATGCCGATCGATCGCGATACCGTCCTCTCCGACGTACAGCGCACCATCGACGCCTATGGATGGGCCTCCATCGTCATCGGCGAAGGCACCACCTGGACCGACGGCACGCCCGTGTCGGCCGCAGCCACCACCGACCGTTTCAACAACGTGGAGTTTGGCGCCATGGGCGGGTCCAGCGCCGCCCTGAACCTGCATCGGCTGATACACCGCGAGACGGGATATCGCGGTGAGTTTCAGATTCCCGAGTCGATGCCGATGAGCGCTTCTGATCGGCGGGGGCCGAATGACATGCAGGAGGCGTACGCCTGCGGTGTTGAAGCTCTTCATCGAGCGCTGCGGGATGAAGGAGGCGTGATGATTACGATTGAGCGCCAAGGGGAAGCTGACGATCCAGACGGTGCCAACCGCAGTGAATACGCGGTCTCCTACGGAACCGCGCCGTTACAGGACGTGGCGGTTCGGGCGCGCCCGATGCCACCACACATGCTGCAACCGGGATTCGTAACTGAGTCCTTTATTGATTACCTCCGGCCCCTGGTGGGCGAGCTGGAGATATTTCTCGATCTCAGTGATCGTGAACTGAGTGCCCACGGATATCACGAAACTTGAGGAGTATTGAAGATGAACGAATCCCCTCGTTACAGCAATTTTGCCCTGTGCCGGGAAATGCTGGAGACCCCCCGGGTCATTGCGGAGTTCGACCGAACCGCGGTAGCGGACCATTTGCCGGCTTCCGAAAAGGTGCTCCTTACCGGCGAAGGCTCGAGTCGCATTTTTCCCGCCAAGCGTCTGATGAGTCACGCCCTCCGCGAAGGAT
>CAZNRF010000194.1:0-6803 GCA_964575075.1 uncultured Spirochaeta sp.
TGCACCGGGTCTACAACAGCGCCTTTATGAACATGCTCAAGAACGAGGAGAACGAAAACTATCGGCGCACCATCAAGAACACCCTGGAGTACGACCCGGAGATCCTCAAGCGCTTTGTAAACTTCATGAACAACCCTGACGAAGAGTCGGCAGTCGCGCAGTTCGGCACCGGCGACAAGTACTTCGGAGTCGCCACGTTGATGGTAACGATGCCGGGGCTTCCCATGTGGGGTCACGGACAGATCGAAGGATTCGCTGAGAAATACGGCATGGAGTACCGTCAGGCCTATTGGAACGAAACCCCCGATGAGGCGCTTATCGCCCGGCACAATCGGGAGATCTTTCCGCTGATGCACCGACGCTACCTCTTTGCCGACGCAACGAACTTTCGTCTCTTCGATGTGTACTCCTCCGCCGGTGACGTCCATCCCCACGTGTACGCCTACTCGAATCGCCACCACGATGAGCGGGCACTCGTGCTGTACAACAACTTCTGGGAACGCATCGAGGGGTGGATACACACCTCCAGTCCCTTTGTAGCCGACACATCTCTCCCGACGGATCAACAGAAGATGCGTACCGAGCAGTTGGCGCCCGCCCTCGGTATCTCCGGATCCTGGCAGCGATTCACGGTCTTTCAGGAACAGCGCAGCGGCCTCTGGTTTATTCGCAACAGCGGTGAACTTGCCGAACGGGGGCTCTACGTTGCGCTCAACGGATATGAGAGCCAGGTGTTCTTGAACCTCTATGAGGTTGAAGACAACCAGTACACGCACTACGCCCGACTGGCGGACTTCCTCAACGGCGCCGGTACGGCAGATATCAATCGCAGCCTGAAACGACTCCTATTGCAACCGCTTCACGATGCCTTCGGAGTGGTGGCCAACACCGGTGTTCTGCGACGCCTCACCGATGCGTTGGCGACGAAGGATCCTCAGATAGACTGGAAAGAGCTTGCCGATGAGTATCGGAGCTTTCTCAGCATTGCCGGACAGTTTTCGGAGCACACAACGCGGCTGGAGGATGCGGCTGAACTTTTTGAGCACAACGGGGAAGCGCTGATTCGCCTGCCGCAACTGGTAACGCGGGCACCCAAGACGGTGGCATCGCTTATCGAGTCACATCTCACCACGGAACGGACGGACTCCTCGGTGTTTCTCGCGTTGGCGCTCATGATACCGCTGGACGTGTTTGTGCAGGGAGACCAGGAGCTCACCTCGGCGCTCCGGGGATTTCGCGCCCTGGACCAAGCGGCGGAGTGGGAGTTGATTACGCGGGTGGCTGAGGTCATGGAGCATCTCTCCGCTGAGTCGGAGCTTCCTACCTACTGGGAGCCGCTGGTGCAGGTTATCCTGGCCCACCACAATTGGTGGAGCTACGTCTCCGATGTACCTGAGGGGCAGGCCGCGCGAACGGCAATTGAGACGCTCCTCGCAGATCCCAACGTAGAAGACTTCCTGGGTATCCACGTCCACAACGGCGTTACGTGGTTCAACAAGGAAATGTTCGAGCTGATGATCGATTGGCTGGTTGTTGTTGCGATATGGCAGCACATGACGGCGAAGCTGATCTCGGGAACGCGCATCGTCTGGAAGGAGATTGTAGCCCACACACGGCAGGTTGCCGCGGTCTACACCGAATGGCTGCGCGCTGAATCAAAATGCGAGTATCGTGTGGAGGCGCTTCTGGACGCCCTGCAACGTGACCCACAGAGTGAAAAGAGCCCTCGGAAGCGATGAGTGACACTCGATTCACCGAGACAGTCAGAATACCAAGCTATCTGTGCGGTCCAGAGGATCATGTTGAACTTGACGGCGTGGCGAGTCTCCTGCAGGAGGCGGCGTGGCAGCACGCCCGGAGACTGGGCTTCGCCTTCACCGAGGAGGAGGCCACCTTTTTCTGGGTGCTTCATCGCATCCTCGTGCGCTTCTATCGGCCGCCCCAGTGGAATGAGGTGGTCCATATCACGACATGGCCCAGCGGCATGGAGCGGCTGCACGCGCTGCGGGAGTTCCACATTGACGGCGAGGACGGCTCTCGCCTGGTTGATGTGAGTAGCTCCTGGATCATCCTGGATGCGGTGCGCCGGCGGCCGGTACGCCCGCAAAATCAGCTCCCTCCGGATCGCATCGATCCGGAACGGCTCTTGGATCTCCCCTTGGGAAAGCTCTCGGGTATACCGCCGGAAGAAGCGCACCCGTCCCTGATGTCTGAAGCATGGCAGGAAGCATGGCATATGGTTCGCCCGAGCGACACCGACCGCAATCGGCATGTAAACAACGCTCGTTATGTTCAATGGATGCAGGATGCTGCGCCCCGGATACTGGAGCATTCCCCCGGGATCGTTACGTTCCTCTCGGAAACGCACATCGGGCAGCAATACCGCGTGATTACTGATGCCCCGGAAACGATGGTTGAAGTGTGGGTCCGAGATGCAGGAACCACCCCGGAGTCTGCGGTCTGCGCCTGTCGCTTTAAACAAATGTAAACAATGCGCTTATCATCTGTTTCGTTTCCTCCGATAATGAAAAGAGGAATGTGAATTTGGCATGAGCGTGCCCTTGACACCTTATGCCACGGCAGGTATCTATATTCTGGGTATGAATTCAGTGGAAGGCAGCGCGTTTTTCGCTCCCGGCAGTGTGATCTGGGACCTTCACAGCACCAACAACCTTGACGCTATCCGAGAGACGATATACCGGACCGATGTGTTTCACTCGATCCCACAGTTGGATGTGGGAGCGTTTGCCGAAACGGTTGTAGAGCGGGAGCTGGAGCAGTCTACCGGCTTCGGTCACGGCATCGCGATCGCCCATGGGCGCACCAGCCAAGTGCCCACCAGCGAGATCGCCTTGGGGGTTTCTCGCCAGGGAATCGAGTTCTATGCGTTTGACGGTCGGCCGGTGCACCTTCTCTTCGTGGTCGCCAGCCACCCTGATCGTCAGATCGATTACCTGCGGATCCTGTCGTCCCTGGCAACGATGGCCCGGAACGAGCTGTTTCGTCGGGATCTTTTGGCGTGTTTGTGCCAAGAAGAGGCGCAACAGAAAGTCTTTTCGGCATTTAGCGGTGTACTGCAGCGCAGCGTAGCGATGGAACGCTACCGCGCCAGTTAGTACACCTTTTTTTTGTCCGCCCCGCGGGAGCGACTGCGCGTTACCGCCTACCGGGATACCGCTGGTTCGGCCGCAGTGGAAACACCTTCCCACACGATCGTTCGAAAAAGATCGTCAACCGTCTCTGCTCGGCGAATGAGCCGCACCGATCCATCAGGGCGCAGCAGCAGCTCCGCTGATCGGGGCTTTCCGTTATAGTTGAACCCCATGGAATGCCCATGCGCCCCGGTATCGTGGATGACCAGGATATCCCCGACGTGCACTTCCGGGAGCTGACGATCAATCGCGAACTTGTCGTTGTTCTCACATAACGACCCGGTCACATCGTAGGTATGAGTATGAGGCGCATTCTCTTTTCCCAGCACCGTAATGTGGTGGTAGGCCCCGTACATTCCCGGGCGCATGAGATGAGCCATGTTGCCGTCGAGACCGACGTACTGTTTGTAGATGTCTTTCTTATGAAGAACACGCGTCACCAGATAGCCGTAGGGGCCGGTTACCACGCGGCCGTTCTCCAACACGATCCGGAGGGGATCGAGGCCGGCGGGCAGAATCGTGGCGTCGTAGGCCTTCCGAATCCCCCGGGAAACGCGCTCGTAATCAACCGCCGTCTGATCCGGGCGGTAGGGAATCCCGATGCCCCCGCCGAGATTGACAAACTCAATGCGAATCCCGAGCTCTCGCTGGAGGTCGACCACCAGATCAAACAGGATCTGCGCCGTTTCCACAAAGTAGTCCGGATTCAGCTCGTTAGAGGCAACCATGGTGTGCAGCCCGAAGCGAGTGGCGCCGTGATCACGAGCTTTTCGGTACCCTTGAAAGAGCTGCTCCCGGGTAAACCCATATTTGGCCTCCTCCGGGTTGCCGATGATCACGTTGCCCTGCTTCAGCGGACCGGGATTATAGCGCATACAGATGAGTTCCGGCATACCCACATGCTCCGCCAGATAGTCCACGTGGGACAGATCATCGAGGTTGATAATCGCACCCAACTCTTTCGCTTTGGCATACTCGTAGGCGGGGGTATCGTTTGAGGTGAAGATAATCTCCTCACCACGAACACCCAGCCGCTCCACCAGCTCGAGCTCGGCGTAACTGGAGCAATCAAAGCCCATACCCTCTTCCCGTACGATGGATAGGATGTGAGGATTTGGCAGCGCCTTTACCGCGTAGAAGTTCTTAAACCCCGGCACCCACTCGAACGCTCCCTGGAAGCGGCGGGCGTGATCCCGAATAGCGGCCTCATCGTATATGTGAAACGGAGTAGGATACTCCCGGGTGATCTCTTCAATCTGCTCGCGTGTAAACGGTACCTGTTTCATGGCCGAAAACATACGCAGGCTGGTTGTGTCGGGTCAACCGTGGCGCGGACTATTCTCCCTGAGCGTCCGGGTCACCCAGAGCGTTCAGATACGTGTCCCGATACCAGTTAAAGAGCCCCTCGGTCCGCCCGGAGAAGGCCGCCTCAATTCGGTCATCCAGAAAGCCAAACATCTTAAACGCCTTCACGGCACCGATCCCGTACATCAACACGAAATCCTCACCGGAAATCACCACGATGTTGGTGATCATGTTGCCGGAACGCACCACCGGCACGTTCCGGTAGGTAAGCGTGTCTTGATTGGTGCCGGCAAAGAGGAAGGAACTCCCCCGAGACTCGTACACGTACCGACTGAGAATGGTGCCGAACGGCGGCAACCCCTGCAATACCCACACCTGGTCCTCGGAGGGGATCCTCGACACGGTGGGGTCCGAGATTCGATTCCGCTCGTCCGGGCCATTTACCGCATAGGAATCATAGAAGAGCTCATTGGTGGTATCTTTGCGGGAGTTGTAGTATTCGAGGTTCGAAAGATCGGATATCCTCCGCAGGGAATTGAAGAGCATGAGCAGCTCCTCCCTACCGATGTCCTCCCGCACCAGCACGAGCTGCTCCGAGATCACATTGGGTCGGACGGAGTTTACCTGGTCCGCGACCGTCTCAGCCAGCGAGTGATCCGGAACGTAGGCGATCCGCCGGTGATTTTCGATGTACTGCTCCAGCGCTCCCGTCTCCAAGAGCTCCCGGCGGTCCGCCCGGGACAGACTACTAAGAAGGTCATCCAGGGACTGGGCGGGAACTGAGACGGCGGATACTACAAGGGTGATAATAACGGTCCCTACAAGGACGATACGGGTTCGCATGTGTACGCAGAGTCTAGCCACAGTTGCGAGCACCTATCAAGTCAGCTACAGTAGGTTTCACGCTGAGGAGAGTGCATGAGACGAACCACGCTGAAAATATCTCTCGCCGTGGGCGACTATCTCGTAATGTTTGTGAACCTGGTATTCGTGCTTTTCCTTCGGTACGGAGGAGAGGGCAACCTCCGGCTATCCCAGCACGTGGTTCCGTTTTCCTTCATCTTCGCGGTATGGGTGCTGGTGTTCTACATATTCGAGCTCTACGACATCAACGCCCCCTTCAACCATCGTAATTTCCTGTATGCGATGCTGATAAACGTCGGCGGCGCCGGACTTACGTTCTATCTGCTCTCGGACATCGTGGATATCTCTCCCCGGCGAAACTTGGCGCTGGTCGCGGCAGGGTTCGTCGTACTGTTCTATAGTTGGCGGTTCATTTTCAATCGCGTGATCGATACGGTGGGCTGGACGCGCAACGTCGCCGTTATCGGCAGCGACGAGCACTCGCTGTCCCTGGTCTCCCGGATCGAGTCGGAGCGGCGACAGGGATTTCGGGTGGCGGTGATCGTCCGGGAGCAGCACCATGAGCTCCCGCAGTGGGTAATCGACCGGGGTATTACGGTGGTGGACACGGTGGCGGAGATGAAAGCGGTGATGCGGGAGAACAGTATCCACACCGTGATTATCAGCGACGAATGGTACTACTCCGTGTACAACGAGCTCTACGAGTTGATTCCCAGCCGTCTGCGATTCTACCAGCTCACCAACTTCTGGGAAGTGATGGAAGAGTCGATACCGATTTACGCCACCCGAGAGATCTGGTTTCTCGAAAACCTGAACCGCGGACCCAATCGCGGCTACCACCTCATTAAGCGCGTGGTTGATATCATGGGGGTGGTTCTGTTTCTGCCGATCTTTCTACCCCTGGGAGTGCTTACCGCCCTAGCCGTGAAACTCACCAGCCCGGGTCCGGCGCTCTTTTCCCAGACCCGAGTGGGTCGCAACGACCAACCCTTTACGCTTTACAAGTTCCGCTCCATGCGCACCGATGCAGAGAAACACGGCGCCCAATGGGCCACCGAAAACGATCCCCGCATCACCGCCGTGGGCCGTGTAATTCGGGCGACTCGCCTCGATGAGATTCCCCAGATCATGAACGTGCTCCGCGGCGAGATGAGCTTTATCGGGCCGCGGCCGGAACGCCCGGAGTTTGTCTCAACGCTCTCCCGCTCAATTCCGCACTACCATCTGCGGCATCTCGTAAAACCGGGCCTCACCGGCTGGGCCCAGGTTCGCTACCGCTACGGGTCAAGCGAGGAAGATGCAGCGATCAAACTCACCTACGATCTGTACTACGTGAAGAACGTATCCTTCGTGTTGGATGTGAAAATCCTCCTGAAGACGATCATGACGGTGCTCGGGCGCCGAGGACGATAGGTTTCACCTGCTCGGCCTAGCGACGCATCACTGAATCCGTCTAAGGTCGAAACGTTAGTTTCGGCCAAC
>CAZNRF010000195.1:0-6782 GCA_964575075.1 uncultured Spirochaeta sp.
GCGGTGGTTCTCGGTATTGGCGCCGTTGCGGCGGTGATCGCAGTATCGAACGGTCGGGGAGCCGGGAGCTATGATCTCACCGCAGTTGGAACGGGGGTGCCGGCGGTGGTGCAGGTTCATGATATTACCTGCCCCGTGTGCAGCGAGCTTCGTGCCAATGTAGAATCGATTGAGGATGAGTTTTCCGATGAGGACCTACTGATTCGCGTTGCGGATGTTGCAACTGATGAAGGTCTTGCCTTTGCCCGGCAACATACCGCCAACCGGCGGGTTACCCTGCTCTTTCTTGACGGCGATGGAACCCTTGTGGAAGAACGGGTCGGGATGCGGTCGGCCCAGGATCTGCGAGAGGCGTTTCGCGCACACAGCCGGCGGTAGCCGGCTCCGTATCAGATCGGTCGCACCGCAGTTGAGCCGTCGTTGAGAATTCGGCTTCGGGGTTGTACATTCTGGCGTAGCCTGAAACTCCGAGAAAGGTCCTGATAGCGGTGCACGCGATGGAGAGTTCCCAGAGAAAGCCCAGCTTCCACGTCTTTTATCGCCACGGGTGGGTGTATTTGACCGTGACCTCACGTAACGAACAGGCGTCAGTCGTCTATCCGGAAGAGGTCAAGAATCGCATGCGCTTACTTGGCATGCCCCGGGTTTCTACCCACCGCATTCAGGATGCGATCGCCGCGGCGGCGGTCGAACCGGTGCCGCTAACTGAGTGGCCTGAGGGTGAGCGCCTCGCTGCGCGCATCGCGGTGGTAGTGGCGGAGGACGAGATGTCCGCGGCGGTCACGATTTCCGCTCCCAGTCGGGGTGCCGCGGCCCCCACGGTGGATGATGTCGTGGCTGAGCTGGGAGATGCGGGGGTGACCTTCGGTGTGGATCGCGCGTCGATCAGACGTCTTCTGATGGATGCTCGCTATTCCGAGGAGATCACTGTTGCAAAGGGCCGAGAGCCGGTCTACGGCCGAAGCCGAAAGGTGGAGTACCGATTCAAGACGAGCCGCGGTAGGCCCTATCTTGAGATGCCCTTCGGGCGGATCAATCTGAAAGAGCTCAGCTTCATTGATAATCGAAAAGAAGGAGAGCTTCTCGCGGTGCTGCTGCCCCCGGTTGCAGCCCGGGATGGCAGCACGGTAACCGGGAAAAGTATTCCCGCCTCCCGGGACGATACCGTCGTTCAGATTCCCGCCGGGGATAACACGCGCTTTAACGCGGACCAATCGGAGCTATATGCCGCCACCGATGGAAACGTTCGTCTCCGGGATGGGGTGATTGTCGTTGAACCGGTAGTTGAGGTTGAAAACGTGGATTATTCCACCGGCAACATTCATTTTGATGGCTCCGTGGTCGTCAGTGGGCACGTTGCAGACGGATTCATCGTGGAAGCCGGCGGGACGATTCAGGTAGGGAAGGGTGTGGGGCGTGCAACGCTGCGGGCCGGTGATAACATCCTGCTCACCAGCGGTATGAATGGCAACGACGAGGGACTTCTTGAATGCGGGGGAAATCTGTTCGCCCGATATATTGAGAGCTGCACCGTCCGGTGCAAAGGCAACGTCTTTGTGGAAGAGGCGATCATGCATTCCTTCGTGTCCGCCTGGGGCCACTGCATCCTCAACGGGCGCCGGGCTGAGTTTATTGCAGGGGAGGCGCTGGTTGGCGGGAGCTTCTGGTGTCGCAAGCTCGGAAATATCTACGATGCGCCAACCTACCTTTCACTGGGTACCCCGCCGGATCTGTACGAGGAATACCGGAATGGGTATCGCCGGCTCTATCAGCTGGAAGAGCAGATAGATGCACTGCAACACAAGCTACAGCGATTGTCGGCGGCGATCCAGGACGGGCGCCGCACCCCGAAAATCGTCACCGCCCACGCCCAGCTCGACAGCGAACTGGCCCAGGCAACTGCGGAGGCTGCTACGCTCAGAAAACGGCAACCGAGGCTCAGAGAACGACTGGTACCATCTACCGAGAGCGTGGTGGTGGCGGAGGAAGTTATCTACAGCGGTGCAGCAGTCACCTTCGGTACCCACGAGTACCGCCCGCCCCAGGCGGGATCGTGGAAGACGGTGCTGCGAATGAGTCACGGGGAGATCGTTGTCGGTGGGTACAACAGCAGTGAACCGCCGGAGATCACGTTTGCGGAATCCGCTCCGTAGGGGGCTCCGTGATATACTCCCACCATGGAACCGATGAGATGCCCGTGGTGCGGTGAAGATCCCACCTATGTCGCCTATCATGACACCGAGTGGGGTGTGCCAGTTCATGATGAACGTCGTCATTTTGAGTTTATCGTGCTGGAAGGAGCCCAAGCCGGCCTCAGTTGGCTCACGATTCTGAAACGGCGGGATGGGTATCGCCGGTGTTTCGCCGATTTCGATCCACAGGCCGTCGCCCGCTTCGGGGAATCGGATATCCAGCGGCTCAAAAACGACACCGGAATTATCAGAAACGAGCGCAAGATCCGCGCGACCGTGGGAAACGCCCAAGCGTTTCTGGCCGTGCAGGAAGAGTTCGGTAGTTTTGATCGGTACATCTGGGATTTCTTCGACGGAACGCCCATCGTAAATGCCTATCGAACGATAGAAGAGGTGCCCGCCGAGACCGATCTGTCTCGAACGATCAGCGCAGATCTGAAATCCCGGGGGTTCAGTTTTGTGGGTCCCACGATCATCTACGCGCACATGCAGGCTACCGGTCTTGTGAACGACCATCTGGTGGATTGTTTTCGCTATCATGAGTTGGTTGGGGCACGATGACGACTGAGACGCGGCGGCGGGTGGCCTTGACTTGATTCAGTCGGGAGGATGACCATTTTGCAATGAAGTGGTAAGTTCCCGGTAACGTTTTTCTGCGAGAGTGTACATCCGAATATGAAAACTCACCGACTGCTTCAGAGTCTTGCGTTGGTTATGATAGGTATGGTCGCCGGCTGCGCGGCCGAGGATCCGCAGTTTGGAGTCATCGCCGGATCAGTTCCGGGAACACCTCTCCAACCAGGGTCACGGGTTGAGGTCGAACCCTTTGATTCACGGGCAGGCACGTATACCGTGACGGAGCCGGAGAGTGGGAATAGCTACCAGGTACTTCCCAGTCTCGTTCAAGTCTTTGAGACCCCCGCTGCAGCGAACCAGTTCGTAGAGGATGCCGGTAATGCCCTCGGGATGACCGCGTCCTCCCTTGTGCACGCCCTGCGGGTTCGATCTGAACCGAATCTTGAATCCGATGTGGTATATCGACTGCGTTCCGGAGAAGAAGTACAGCTGATTAGCAGCACCGAGACCATTTCTACCATCAACGGTCGAACCGGCGTGTGGTACGAGCTGATCGCCGGCGGTCAGCACCGGGGATACGCCTTCGGGCCGCTTTTGGCGGGAACACCCTCAGAAGAGGCGCAGCTGGCATCGGTGAGAGATGAGTCCGATGCGCCGTTGACCGTTCTCACTGAGGCGATCGGAGGAGATGTGTGGATATCCACCGCTACCGGTGAGTCTTTCGCTGCCGGCGGACTTGATCTTACGGCGATGCGGCTTACCGATAACGACGTTGTCATTCGGGTGAACGATGAAGAGCATTTGGTTGCCCTCGACTCCGCCGTGATTGATGGGGGGCGCGCCGTCTTCGACGATGGGCGCGTGCAAATGACGTTGAGCGCCCCCGACGAGGTTCGATTGACGCTTGAGGATGATGACACGCAGCGTTCGATGGTGTTTCGCCCGTCCGAGGATGAGCGCTGGGTGGGGCTGTGGTCTGAGTACCAGCGGCGGCGTGATGTATCCGCGCTTCTCGCCGACCGGGCGGGGGTGTATCGGAGCGCCAGTTACGGCACGGTGAGACTCCTCGAAGACGGAGGTCTGCAATGGAGGGAGAAGCAGGCCCTCGTACCACGCGTGTTTCCAACAGAGAGCGTCCAGGAATTTCGGGTGAGCTATCTGCCGCGCCTCTCGGACGACCTGCAGAGTACGTACGAGGGTGCAATTATGCTCGAGGCTCCCTTGATCGATTCCGCTCCGGTGTTTCTGGTGGATGTGTTGCCCACGGCGCTGCGATTAGTATGGGTTCCGGGATTCACCGTTGACGAGCCCACGGTTACCGCATCGCCGGTGACTCCGCTGATCATGTATTTCTCCGCAGCAGAGGAATCATCGATGGAACGGGACGTGAGCTGACAGTGATAACCTCGCTCGTTTCCGGTTCCGCGCACGGCCGCCCGCCGGAGCGAATTCAATGGTTACGGTAGCGTCCGGGTTTGAGACATCAATATTTGAAAGTGTCGCCGTTGTTTCCATTATCGCTATCCTCGTGGCGTTCTTTGTTGCGTATGGGGTCCGGTCACGACATCGCCGGGAATACGTTCGAGATCGCATCGGCTTGGAACGCTACCGAGAACTGATTCACCTTCACAACCTGACCCCTTCAGAACAGCACGTTATTCAGCAGATGGCATCCACCCTCAAGCGCCCGCGGGACGCGTACCGGCTCATGGAACGACAGGGCTGGTTTAATCAGGCGGCGATACAGCTTCTCGATCAAAACGAGATTACCGCCGCCCAGGTTTCAGGACTTCGGATAAAACTGGGATTCACCGGTCGGCTGATCGGCACGCAACCTCAATCGAGCGTTGATATTCCGGTGGAGTCGGCGATCACCGTGGAGTACCCCCGTGGAGCACGCCTGGAAGGGATCGTTACTGCCTCCGCATCGAACGCCCTGCGCGTACGCTTGGAGGACGAGGATACGCCGCTGCCCCCCGGAACGAGAGCTCACGTGGAGTACCGAAACGAAGCCGGGGTGTTCACGTTTGATACCGTTGTACTCATCCGGGAGGGAGAAGACGCGCTCCTCCAGCACTCAGAGCGGATCGAGAAGCGCCAGCAGCGGCGTTACTATCGGCGGGCAATGCGGCTTCCGATCCGGGTGAGCCGGCAGCTCTCAGAAGAGGAACCGGAAGAGACGGAATTGCTCGATCTTGGCGGCGGTGGGGCGAGTATACGCAATCCCGCCACCCGATATGAACGCGGAGATATCCTCAAATTGGTATTGCCTACCGACGACGGGGAGGTATTGCAGCTTCCGGCAATGGTGATCCGAACATCCCGGGGACGGACGGTTTTGCACCTGCGCTACGGAAACATCCGCGAGTCACAGAGAGATCGGATCTACCGTATGCTCTTCTATACCTCGTAGTCGACGACCGCTTGCTCCCGGGCGACGGCACCGACAAACTGTTTGACCTTCGCATGCTCGGGATCGGCCTGATACTCATCCAGGGCGGCGCGATCATCAAAGCTGGAGTACAGGGCAACGTCCCAGGCTCGCTCAGACCGATTAAAGTCGATACCGCACTCCACGTGACGGAGAGAGGGAACCTTCCCCTCCATCGCCAGAATCCGGCGTTGCACCTCTTTGGCGATCTCTTCCTGATTCATACCTTCGTAGCTGTCTACCAGCTTCCAGATAACGATGTGTTTGACCATAGGTGATAGTACCAGATTCCCGCAGTCTTGATGCAAGTGGTGTGGGGACTACAACCAGTCCCCCACCACGCTATTCGGCGAACACAAGCGACCGAAGCGCGCGGCACGTCCGCCTATTCCGTTGAGCGGCTCACATATGAGCTGTAGTCTTTTACCACCGGGATGTACTCCGACGCGAAGAGTGACGACGAGATGAGAAAATCCGCGGTTGCCCGATTGTTCGCGATGGGAATGTTGTACAACACGGCAATGCGCAGCAACGCCTTCACGTCAACATCATGGGGTTGTGGCTCCATGGGGTCCCACAGAAAAATCATGAGATCTACCTCATTCTCGGCGATCATCGCCCCAAGCTGCTGATCTCCGCCGAGGGGACCCGATTTCAACTTGGTTATCTGGTATCGGCGAGTATCCTTGAGGTCCAGCTTTTTTCGGATCGCCTCATCAATGAGCTTCCCGGTGGTACCGGTACAGATGAGATGGTGTTCAATCAGGATCTCGTGGTTCCACTCCACCCATTCCGCCAGATCCTTTTTGCGATTGTCGTGGGCGACAAGTGCGATTCGTTTCATAGGCCCTCCTTCCTACCGCCGTATAACACCGATCGCCGGGTTCAAACAAGGTCACACGCCAAATAATGTGAGTAACACGCTCGTGGATACCACCGCAAGGATTGTAGAAAGAAGGGTGTCTCCGAGAAACCGATGGGTACCGTCTTGGAATAGGAAGCGCCCATGGCAAATGCCGCCCGGGCGTGCCTCGATTGGTGAAACGCCACCCGCCCGAGCACGGCGGCAGCAGCAAAGACGTAACGCGTAAGCCCGTCCACATCGCGGGGACGAAACACACCCACCCAGGTTAGGAGATAGCCAATGACAGGGATGAAAAAGACGGGAACGATAATGCTGACGATATCCACCCTGCTATCGTGCGTTCACGCCAGGCTATTACGCCGGGCTCGAATCGAATCGAGCATCTGCAACGCATGATCCCGCGAGTTCTCGATTGTAACCGCCTCGCCATTCAACTTGAGGGCCACCGTGCCGCACACAAACACGCCGGGCCTGCGCGTCTCGAGCGTAGCTTCGGCAAAAAGCGGCCGGCCGGTCTGTTTGTGAAAGCGCACTCCCAACGCCCGCAAGAGACGGTAGTCAGGACCATAACCGGTAAGGAGAAATACCGTGTCGGCCGGCTCAATCGACGACCGTCCGTTAACCTCGCTGAGAAGCACGCCCTTCGGGGTAATCTCGTGCGGTACACTTCGATAGCGAATACGAATTCTGCCGGTCCGGCGTTGTGCGTCCAGTCGCG
>CAZNRF010000196.1:0-6772 GCA_964575075.1 uncultured Spirochaeta sp.
GGATCCCCACCAACATCAACCGTCAGCGAGATATCATTAACAGTCGCGTCTTTCAGAGTGGCGACTTCGGCACGGATGTGCTCACGCACATTATGAAGGAGTTGGACCGATGATTCTTGGCAGGACGTTTCGCAAAGCGTTTCGGTGGGCCCGGCCGGACAAGATGAGACAGGGGCGCCGAGCCCTTCGCATGGACGACCGCCGCTACGTGGCTACAAAACATAGTTGCCCGTCCTGTGGGAATCCTGTAGAGGAAGGAAAGCTGGCGCTGAATCTCTTCGTGTGTCCCCACTGCAATCACCACTACCGTATTAGTGCCTTGGAACGGATTAAGACCCTTGTGGATGGCGGCGAAATCAGTGAATTCTCCGCGGATGTGCAACCGGTGAATCCGATCGAATTTCCCGAGTACACCGAGAAGTTGCAGCAGGCACAGGAAAAGACCGGGATCGATGAGGCCGTTACCACCGGCATCGGGCGCATTGAAGGGCGGGAAGTTGCCTTGGCGATGATGTCTTTCAAGTTCATGGGAGGCAGCATGGGCTCTGTAGTGGGGGAGCGTCTCGCCCGGGCGATGCTCTACGCCGCTGATCGGGAGATGCCCTGTATTATCTTTACCGCCAGCGGTGGGGCCCGCATGCAAGAGGGTATTTTCAGCCTGATGCAGATGGCCAAAACGAGTCACGCCGCGGCGCTGCTGGCTCAGGCGGGGCAACCTCTGATCG
Organism: uncultured Spirochaeta sp.; assembly: GCA_964575075.1. Classification (GTDB taxonomy): domain Bacteria; phylum Spirochaetota; class Spirochaetia; order DSM-27196; family Alkalispirochaetaceae; genus Alkalispirochaeta. The sequence goes on from CAZNRF010000196.1 coordinate 726, forward strand.
TGGTGCTCACGGATCCCACCACTGGAGGGGTTACCGCGTCTTTTGCCATGCTCGGAGACATTACTCTCGCCGAGCCCAATGCGCTTATCGGATTTGCCGGTCCCCGAGTCATTGAGGGTACGATTCGTCAGAAGCTCCCGGAAGGTTTCCAGCGTTCAGAGTTCCAGCAGGATAAGGGGTTCGTTGATGCGGTGGTACCGCGCAGCGAGCTTCGGAGTACTTTGGCCTATCTCATCGACGCCCATTCTCAGGGAGGGTCTCCATCGTGAAAGCGGAAGAGTTGCGAGGAAAGCTTCAAGAGCTTCAAGAACTGGCGCTCCGAGAGAATATCGACATCGGGGCCGACTTGACGCGCCTTCAGGATAAGCTTGCCGGAGCCGATGAGAGCGCCTGGACTCGGGTTGAGATGGCGCGACACCAGGATCGACCCACTACGCTTCAGTATATCGAAATGATGAGCGAGCGCTTCGTGGAGTTCCATGGGGATCGGGCATATGGGGATGATCCGGCTTTGGTCGGAGGGATTGCCACAATCGGCGGAGTCCACTTTACCTTTCTGGGCCACCAGAAGGGTCACAATATGAAAGAGAATCTCCGCCGGAACTACGGTATGGCCCATCCCGAAGGGTATCGGAAGGCGCTGCGTCTGGCTCAGCAGGCGGAACGGTTTAACCGGCCGATCGTATCGATTATCGATACTCCCGGAGCGTTTCCCGGTCTTGCCTCGGAGGAACGGGGTATGGGCGAGGCGATCGCCAGAAACATTCGGGAGTTCTCCACGCTGCGAACACCGATTATATCCGTGATCGTCGGCGAAGGCGGTTCCGGTGGGGCCCTCGGAATCGGAGTGGGTGACCGGGTCTATATGCTGGAGAACACGGTGTACTCGGTCATCTCCCCTGAGGGATTTGCGTCGATCCTGTTGCGAGACGCGAAGAAGGCCAAACAGGCGGCAGGCCTTATGAAGATGACCGCTGATGATCTGCGGGATTTCGGTATTGTGGACGGCATAATTCCGGAGCCTCCCGGGGGAGCGCAGGCAGACCATCACCAAATTGCCGGCAGGGTCCGGGGAGTAGTGTTGCAAGCCTACCAGGAGCTATCCCGAAAGAAACCGGATCAAATGCTTCGGGAGCGCAGCGCCCGCTTGTTATCCCTGGGCCGGTTCGCGGAACAGCCGGTAGAACGTCCGCGGCGCTTTTTTCCGCGCCTCTTTGGCGGAAGTTCGTAATACCTCATCTCGAACCACAGGGCCGGTGCTACACACCCTGGTACTGGAGCCAACCGGCGAACAGAGCGGCCAGGTCGATCAGTCCCACCAGATGGGAAATACCCGCAGCAATCAGAACCACGGAAACCGTGCCGCCAAACCAGCCCGGTCGGAGGCGAACACCGCGGAACAGTCGCACGACAGGTTGAATCATCCCGAGCATGATCGGCGCGAGGCTGAACACCCCTCGGGAGAGGGTCGGGTTTGCCGCCGCCCAACGCTGTACCTGCGTACCGGCAGACAGAAGCCAGCCGTTCAGCTGTTGAAATCGACCAAACATGATCAGGAGCCCCATCGCAACGAGAAACACGCCACTCACGATCCGGATCGTGCCGAAGTACGGCTTAATGCGCTGCATATAGCGGGATACGCGTGTAAACGCTGCCCCCGCGGCAAGAAATGGTAAGCCCAGCCCCAACGAGTACACTATGAGGAGCACCGCGGCGCGATCCACCTGACCCTGCGTCCCGGCCAAGAACAGTATTGATGCAAGGATCGGACCGATACAGGGGCTCCATCCGGCCCCGAAGGCCATTCCCACAATCGTGGCCCCCAGATAGCTGGTGGGACGGCGAGAGGAATGGACGCGCCGCTCCATATTCAGGGCGCTAACGATATCGAACATTACATTAATACCGAGGAGAACCACGATCAGCCCCGCGATAAAGTTGATCCACTGGGAGGCACCGCTAAACAGCAGCGCCGGTCCCGAAAACGCAATCCCCAGAACAACGAAGACAATGGTAAAACCCAGGACAAAAAACACCGTCCGGGTGATGATCGTCCATCGAATCGCGCCGGTACCCCCGAGGTCTTGAAAACTCACCCCGCTCACAAAGGAGAGGTAGCTGGGAATTAGGGGTAGTACGCACGGCGAGAGGAAGGACAGAAGCCCCGCCGCGAACGCCAAAAAGAGATTGAGATCGGCTTCCATAAGATGCTTTAACTCCTTGCGGTTTCGGCTGCGGCGATTTCCGCGATCTCTCGCATGGCGGCGAGAATGTCCGGTTCATCCCAGTATCTCGTTCCCACCAGCATACCCAATACCGTACCGGCGGGCGAGATGAAATAGGTGGTCGGGATACCGCGTACCCCGTAATTTGCCGCCACCCGGCCCGATTCGTCCAGAAGAATGGGAAAAGAATAGCCCATCTCTTCTACAAACGATGCCACCGTGTCTTTCTGCTCCTGCACGTCGATCGCCACAACCCGAAATGGAAGCTCCGAGAGCTCCTGGTGCATCACCTCCATAGAGGGCATCTCTTCCCGGCACGGCGGACACCAGGTAGCCCAGAAGTTCAGAAAGACGAACTGACCCTCATAATCGCTCAAACTGGTTTCATCGCCGGCGAGCGACGGAATCCCAAAATCCACCGCCGTGATGCGCTCCTCAAAGGTGCGGATTCCAATCTCATCGAGGAGGGCTCGCATGCGCGCTTCCATATCCACCGGGTCGATCGGTTCCTCCTCGGGCTCGCGGGGACGCTCCTCGGCGCCACCGGCGAAGAGCGTTGGTGCCGGACCTGCGAACAGGACGATAAGCATTACCCCAAGATATAGATGCAACTTCATGTAAATCTCCTAAATCTAACTATACCACACGGACAGAGCCAACGCGGCGAGGTTGTAGGCGGCGTGACCCGCGGCAAAGGCACCCAGATGGGCTCGCCGAATCCAAAGCGCGCCCAATACGATGCCCGCCACAAAGGAAAACACCAGGGCGGGAACGCCCTGGTATCCGTGGCCGATACTGAAAAGCATCGCGGAGATGATCACCGCTGCTCTCGGCGACCGGCCCAGCTGCTGAATCCGAGCGATAAGGTACCCACGAAAAAGAAGCTCTTCCACGATTCCTACGCTCATCATTGCCAAGGTGATGATCGGAACCCACGCAAGGGGGTGGTAACGGTCGCGAAGGCCGGGGATGATCGCGTCGGTGCCCACCGTCCCCTCCGCGCCGCCGATCGCTGCTCCCACCACGGATACCGCCATCGAGACACCAAGGAGGACCACCAGTACTTGGAGCATCACACCTAGTGGAAACGATTCACCCGGCGACTGACGACGAAGAACCGCCTCCCGTTCCCCCTGGATATCCAGCAAATACAGGATGAGGAGCGCGAATGCGGTGTTCCGGATCGTGAGCGCGGTGAGGGGAGCTACGGCGCCCACCACCTGCGCGATCGGCGTTGCTGAGGTCAGTCCAGGAATCACGAACAAGGTGAAGAGAATCGCCGTCTCCCGCCCACGGCGTAACTGCAACGCTTGCTCCGGAGTGCGCGCAAACATGACCGGATAGTGCCACAGGCGTTTCAGCAGTGTCCACAGATCTCTTTACCGGTATCCATTTTTGCGGATATTATGAAACAGGAGAAAAAAGTGGCTATTGCGATCCTGTTGGTGGCCTTCGGCACTGTTCTGGGCACCTATCTTCTCATCCTGAAGGCCGGCGGATTTCGGTTCCCGTGGTTTCAATTCTATGTTCGGGGAAAAGAGTCGGGGTTCAGCTTCAGCGAGGTAAATCTCCTGCGCCGGGTGGCGATCGAAAATCGATTGAAAAACCCGACATCCCTCTTCTGGAGCGTCAAAACGCTTGACCGATGTATCCGATCCGCCATTATCGGCTTCCGTGCTGCTGGGAGTGAAAACGATCAGAAGAGCCAGGAGTTTCTCAACAAGCTGTTTGACTTCCGGCGGCGAGTGGAGTTTGATCAGCCGAAATATCGACTCGGCATCTCTTCCACCCGGAGCATCGAGCCGGGACAGACGTTCAGAATCGTCCTCGAAGGGGGCGGCATCTATATATCCAAGCTGGTGGAGAACAATCGCAAGCACCTGGCGATCACCTACCCCCGGGGAAACCCTCTTCCCACAGGGTTCTCTTGGCGTGATCAGGAGCTCAAACTGCATTTCTGGCGAAAAGAGGATGCCGGATATTTCTTTGAGGCGAAAGTGCTGGGGGATTATCTGGATCGAAAAGTGCCGATTCTCCATCTGAGCCATTCGGATAATCTGGTGCGGGCGCAAAAACGGCGATCGGTCCGGCGCACTGCAAACCTCCCGGCAGTGCTCGTTCCGCTCCGATCGATCCAGCAGGCGAACGAGACGGTGGAGTCCCGGGGTGGGTATCGGTGCAAGCTCATCGACCTGTCGGAGGACGGGGCGGCCCTGGTCATCGGCGGACGCGCGAAAGCGGGCCTTCCCGTGAAGATTCAAGTGAAGCTCAATGGTGACTTCGTGGTACTGGCGGGGACGATCAAATCGGTGACCTTTCGCCAAAAAAACAACGCCAGCATTCTTCACCTCGAAGCGAAACCGCCCAGCATTGCGATGCGTATCCGCATTCTTACCTTTGTCTACGAGTTGTTTCGTGATGGGGAGAGCACAAACGGCATCCGTAAGCCCCCAAAACAGGCAGACACCGCCACCGATACGGGAATCACCGAAAAATCGGTTTGATCAGCGCCGCGGATTGAACTAATATAGAGCTATGCAACGGATATTGGTGCCCGCCCTGTTCTTGATAACAGCGCTTGTGTTTGGCCAGTCGGAGCGACTGGAGATGCTGCAGTCCAGTTTTGAGTCAGCCGATCGCGCCACAAAGGTCGAAGTGCTTCAAACCGCGGATGGTGAAGATGCTGAGTCCTTTGGGCCGCTCTACGCGCAGGCTCTCGGATACGTGATCAATAACGCCGAAGACCTCGCTGCCCAGCAGACGCTGCGGGAAATCGCCGGAATCGCGGTAGACCGAATCGCCGAAGGGGGATACTCCGCCGCTGCCGACGAGGTGTGGCGTCTCTTCGGATTGTATGAGGAGACCTCCGCTCGCGTGGAGATCGCCGAGGAGTTGCCCGATCTCGTGGACCCGGATTCAGATATTATTGACGGAATGAACGAGTGGGTATTGCGGCAGAACAATTTGAGTCGAGGGGGTACCCGTATCGACCGGCAGGTACTGGCGGCAATGACGGAAGCGTTGGGAACGCTCGGATCACCCAGCTCCTTCAGAGCGGTTCTTGATGTCGTACTCAATGAGTACCCCGCGTTTATCGATGATACCGCCCGCGACGCCCTGGAGAACCTTGAAGGTGACCGCGCGGAGATGGCCGGTGAGGCGGTCCTCAATCGGGACGTGGAAGATCGTAGTGCACCCTTCGAGTTCTTCATGAATGGGGACTACCTCGAAGAGGATCAGAAAGCTGAAGTGGCCATGGACGTGCTGGACGATGTCCTGACGCTGCGACCACAATCGACGGAGCTTCAGGAAGAAGTACGGCAGATTCGGTTCTCAGCCACTGACGTACTTCGGGAGGCCCAGTATGAGCCGGCAACGGATGTCCTCATCCGGCATTTCAACGAGACGGTTCTGGAATATGATCGTGGTCGCGTAGTTCGCGCCAGAGTGCTTGAGGCCGCTTCGGCCCTGGGAGCCACCGGCTCGGAGGCAGCGGCCGAGCGTTTGACGGAGTACCTGGAATTGCTCAATACGTACACGGAGATCGATCGTCCGTCGAATACGCAACTGGTACTGGGGGTGATTTCAAATCTTGAGCGCCTGGACATGCCGCTGTCCTATGACGCGCTCTTTTCGGTAACCCTCCTCGATGGCTATCCCCGAAGGGTACGTGATGCCGCTCGAGAAGCAATGAATTCCGTGAGCCAGTAATACTACTATGTGACCACACCCAATTATTCAAACGTATCATCTCCCGTTATGACCGCTCCCGCCGTAATCGCGGCGGTGAGCACATTATGCAGCGGGCTTCTGGTAGTCGTG
>CAZNRF010000197.1:0-6750 GCA_964575075.1 uncultured Spirochaeta sp.
TTTTTTCAACACCATCCCGGGAACGGCGATGGGAGTACGTTGAAGCGTGGGGCACTGCCGCCCTCCTGATCGGCGTGTTGAGAGCGGATGGTCCACCCCGAGTGGCTCAGGTGGAGCGCGCCTTGAGCGAATCGTGGCCCACCACGGCGTCGTCCGGCCGGCATCGGGGGTTTTCCCGGAGATCGCTGATCGATCTGGGTCTTCGAGAACATCCGCGGATCAACCGCCCCGGGATTCTCGAGATGTTGGCGCGCTGGGATGAACCGCGTAAGGATCAACTACTGGAGTTGCTGGTGGCGGTAGCATGCGCCGACACCGAGGGGATGAGTTCCGCTGAGCTTGCGGTGATCCGCTCGGTAGCGGATTCGCTGGCTCGTCCCGTGCCGCAGTGGGACGGACTTGATCGGAACGCGTGTACGCTGTTGGGAATTCCCACCAACGCAGATGAGACTGCGGTACGCCGGGCGTTTCGCGCCCTGGCCGCAGAGCTTCACCCCGACACCGGCGGAGATCTCAACCCGGAGCAACGGCGTACCATGGAGGACGCCTTCGTGCGCGTCCGCCACGCCCATGATCGCCTCCTGGCTCAGCTTCGCGAGCGGGACCATCCACTTCGGGAGCAATAAATCTCGATGGTGCGGCGCACTATTCCGCCACTGTTACGCGCTGAATGTCTGCTCCGAGCGCCTGGAGGCGTCGGGTGAGATGCTCGTATCCCCGTTCAATCTGGTAGACATTGTGGATAACGCTCTCTCCTTTGGCGCTCAGCGCGGCGATGACCATCGCCATGCCGGCGCGAACATCCGGGGAGGTCAGTTGCGAGCCGGTTAGCGGGGCGGGACCACTCACCACGGCGCGATGGGGATCGCATAAAACGATCCGGGCTCCCATGCCGATAAGCTTGTCCACAAAGAACATACGGGACTCGAACATCTTCTCATGAATCAGCACGGTCCCGGCCACCTGTGTGGCCACAACCAGCACAATGCTCGTGAGGTCCGGTGGAAAACCGGGCCACGGGCTGTCGTCGATCTTTGGTATCATCCCTCCCAGATCGGGCTGCACGCTCAGTTTCTGTTCCGCCGGCACATGCACGATATTCCCGTCAGTTTCCCAGTCGATGCCGAGCTTATTGAAGGCGATCCGGGTCATCTTCAGCTGGCTCGGCACCACCCGCTCGATAGTGATTTCGCCTCGGGTGGCGGCGGCCAGGCCGATAAAGCTCCCGACTTCCATGAAATCGGCGCCGATATCGAAGGCTGTTCCGTGGAGGCGCTCTACCCCGTGAATGGTGAGAATATTGGAGCCGACGCCGTGGATCTGTGCTCCCATACGGTTGAGCATATTGCAGAGGTCCTGCACGTGGGGTTCGCTGGCGGCATTCTCGATGACGGTGGTCCCGGTCGCGGTAACCGCTGCCATAATCGCATTTTCAGTTGCCGTTACAGATGCCTCATCAAGGAACAGCTCCGCCCCGGTGAGGCGATTCACGTGCAGCTGAAAGGTGCCGTCCACGACCACCGTGGCGCCCAGCCCCTCCAACGCCAGAAAATGTGTATCCAGCCGGCGACGACCGATAATATCGCCACCAGGCGGCGCGAGTACGACGGAACCGGTCCGCGCCAGAAGTGGTCCGGCGAACAGAATTGACGCACGAATCCTGGAAGCCATTTCTGAAGAGATTTCATAGGTGGTGAGACCACTGCTCTTGATACGCCAGGTGTTCGGACTTTCCTGCTCCGCCGACGCGCCGAGGCTGCGCAAAATCTCGGCCATCACGTGCACGTCTTCTATGTCCGGCATGTTTCCCAGAACAACCTCTTCTTCGGTGAGGAGGCAGGCCGCGATACACGGTAAGGCGGCATTTTTGTTCCCGCTGGCTCGAATCGTGCCGTGTAACGGTGATGCCCCGGTGATGATATATTTGTACATAGTTACAGTCCTTGTATGCCGTCGATTTGTACGGGCTGCTCCCGCAGTGGATTTGCTTCCAGCTTGATCCTCATCCGATAGATATGGGTCTCAACGGCTATATCGTGAGTAAACTCCCATCTTCCGTGATTGAGATCGAGTGAAAGCTCCGTGATTCGCGGTACCCGCACCTGGTTGGTTGGGAGCAGGACCGCAACGGGGGGTGAGCCCTCAATCGGCTGGAGCGCGAGATTGGCCGCAGACTTCCACCGCGAACCATCTTCAGTTTTGAGCCGGTTTTCGAGCTCGGTTAGCTCCTGGTTGATAGCCTGAATCAGTGGTGCCGAGCCGATGTGAACAAAGCGGGGTGCCTCCCAACGAAACGCATCTACGATGATTTCCCGATTCCCGGCAGCATCGAAGATCACCGAGAGATGCACCATCTCACGGATACCGTCATCGTTGAGATCCCGCAGCGCGGTCCTCCGGACGGCGCTCATCGGCAGACGTATCGTATGCGGGGTGCGATCCCGTTGGGCGGTCCAAATGACGAAGACCTCCTCATCCCGATTATTCTCGGAAAAGCGAATGCGGAATCCCGCGGGTTGCCCGGACGCTACCTGGAGCTCTACCGGTTCAAATGCCCGGATTCGCCGGCCATCACCGGGAGGCAACAGCGGCGTGATGCGGGTAGCCGCGGCCTCACCTCCTGAGTCCGGAACGCTACGGTCTGCGAGCAGGATAGATTCCTCCGCCATATATAGGCCCATAGCTCCGGGAACACCCTCGGTCTCATCTACCGGCGGGTAGTACCAGCCGGCGGCTGCATCGTCACCGATCATCACCGGTGCCAGCCCTTCAGAGAGGCCTCCGTCCAAAAACATCGATGCGTCCCCGGAACGGATTACCCCTTCAGTCGGATCCTCCGGCGTCGAGGGCTCATCGTGACGAGGCGCCGCGGAGGAGGAGGCGGACGCTCCTGCTGATCCCGGACCAGGCGCATCTTCCCCAACCGGAGCGGGAGTGGTACACCCGACGAGGAGCGCGACCAGTGAGATGGTAATCAAGAACGGAGTCGCCTTGGCGCGTTGGGTACACCGCATACTTGCAGCTATGGTATCGGTTGGCTACAGTGGGGCGCAACATGAAAGTGATGAAATTCGGCGGGAGTTCTCTGGCCGATGCGAACCGAATTCGGGGGGTTGCCGAGATCGTACGGACCTCCATGAACGCTCAACCATTAGCGATCGTACTCTCCGCGATGAAAGGCGTCACCGATAGCCTCATTTCAGCGGCCCGGAGTGCCGAATTGGGAGACCGAGGATACCGAGAGGCGCTGGATGAGCTTCGCCGGCGTCATTCCGACACCGTGGCGGAGTTGATGCCCGGAGCAGCGGGTACGGCGGTGAGCACTTCGGTCATGGAGATGATTGATGAGCTGGGCGATGTGCTGCACGGAGTTGAGCTGATTCGGGAGTGCTCGGACCGCACCATGGATCTGGTGCTGAGCTTTGGGGAACGCCTCAACTGCACCGTTGTGGCGGCGTTCCTCAGCCAGGAGGGAATGCCCGCTGAATTTGTGGATGCCCGGGAGATCGTCCTCACCGACACCACCCACGGCAGTGCGATGGTGGAGTTTGCCGAAACGTACCAGCGGACCTCTGCGCGGCTTCACCGGTGTGCGGGTATTCCGGTCATCACCGGGTTTATCGCTTCGTCGGAAGACGGGTACACGACAACCCTCGGGCGGAACGGTTCAGACTACACCGCGTCTCTCGTGGGCGCGGCGATTTCCGCCGAGGCGGTGGAGATTTGGACCGACGTGGACGGCGTGATGAGTGCGGATCCGCGCTTTGTAGAAGACGCGTTTGTAATCCCCGAGATCAGTTTGCAGGAGGCGATGGAGCTCTCCTACTTCGGCGCTGAAGTGATCCATCCCTATACGATGCTCCCGGCGGTGGAGCGGGAAATCCCCCTTTGGATCAAGAACACGCTGAATCCTGCAGTGGTGGGAACGCGTATCAGTGGGCAGCCGGTCCACCATGATCGTGATATCACCGGGATCGCTTCGATCGGCCATGTGGCGCTCATAAACGTGGAAGGCGGCGGTATGCTGGGGATTCCCGGAATCGCCTCCCGCGTATTTGGTGCGCTCGCCAAGGCGGGGGTGAACATTATCATGATCTCCCAGGCCTCCAGTGAGCACAGCATCTGTATCTGTATTCGGGAATCCGAGCTGGACCGTGCCGCCCGGTTTCTTCGGGAGGAATTGCGGGAAGAGCTGGACCAACGCCGAATCGACCAGTTTGAAGAACGATCGGGACTCGAGATCGTTGCCGTTATCGGTGCGAATATGCGCGGGCGACCGGGAATCTCCGGGCGCCTGTTTAGTGCACTGGGAGATAGCAGCATCAACGTTTTGGCGATCGCCCAGGGATCGAGTGAAATGAATATCTCCTTCATAATCGACAGAACCGATCGCCAGCACGCGCTGAACGTGGTCCACCGCGCGTTTTTTCCGGCCCAGGGGGATGTATGAGATTCATAAGCACGCGAGATGTCGTGGAGCGGCGGGACGTCAGCTTCGGCGAGGCGATGTTCCGCGGCCTTGCCCCCGACGGCGGTCTGTACCACTCCGCTGAGGACCCGGACCTCCGGGCGCTCATTCGCAGTTTCGGGGCTGATATGTCCTTCATCGACCTGGCGGGAGCGCTTATCCAGGGCCTCTTTCCGGACGAGTACGATGCCGCCGGGGCGCGAAAGCTGGCGTTAAAAGCGTTCCCCTTCGAGCCGAAACTCAAACCGCTGGAGCCGGGAATTGTGCTCCTGGAGTTGTTTCACGGGCCCTCCTGTGCGTTTAAGGATTTCGGGGCGAGCTTTCTGGCAGCGGCCATGGAGGATCATCTCAAATCCCGGGGTGAGCGCGCTGTCATTCTTACCGCTACCAGCGGCGATACCGGGAGCGCCGTGGCCAACGCGTTCTACAATCGCGACAATATCGATGTGGTGATTCTCTATCCCTCCGGTCGGGTGAGTCCGCTGCAGGAGAAGCAATTGACAACCCTCGGCGGCAACGTTCTGGCTCTAGAAGTGGAGGGAGCGTTTGATGACTGTCAGCGGATGGTGAAAGAGGCGTTTGGCGATCATGAGCTCAACGCACGGCTCAACCTCACCTCGGCAAACAGCATCAACGTGGGACGGCTCATTCCGCAGAGCTTCTACTACATTTACTCCTTCGCGCAGCTCAAGGATGAAGAGGCGGACGAGATCGTGTTCTCCGTGCCCAGCGGCAACTTTGGAAACCTCACTGCCGGCGTCATGGCGTGGCGTTGGGGCATGCCGATTTCAGAGTTCGTGGCCGCTACCAACGCCAACGATGTCGTTCCCCAGTACTTGAAGAGCGGCGTCTTTACGCCGCGCCCCTCCCTCCAGACCCTGGCCAACGCCATGGATGTGGGAAATCCGAGCAATTTCGAGCGCCTTCAAGAGATTTTTTCCGAGGGAAGTCTGAATATCAACAGCCTGATCTCCGGCGTATCGGTGAGCGATCGTGATATCGCCGCAACCATGAAAGAGGTGTGGCAGAATACGGGAGAACTGATCTGTCCGCATACCGCCACCGGGGTGTACGCGGCCCGCAAACGACTGGAAAGCGAGCGGGGAAGCAACACCACCGTGGTGACGTTGGCCACTGCTCATCCGGCGAAGTTTCTCGAGGTTAGCCACAGTGCGGTAGGGGTGGAACCGGAGATTCCGGAACGTCTGGCGCGTCTCATGCGCCTCGAAAAACGATCGGTCGTGGTGAAGCCGACCGTGGCCGACCTGAAACGCGTGCTTCTCGAGCGGCTCTGATCCGCTCCCGCCCGCAGGAGCCGGCCTGCAGGACTCGGCAGATATCCCCGGCCGACACGCCTGGGGGTGTGAGCCTGCAGCGCCAACGCGGCTGCTACTCCACGTACAACTCGACCAACCGGCGGGTGGCGTGCGCCGCTCTTCGGCTGCGATTGCGCTTGAGAAAGCGCCGATATACACGACACGCCCGATAGTAGTTCTCCGGGCCCCGGTAGGTGGAACTGAGATCGCACCGATATACCTCGAGCAGCTGGGGAAAGAGTGGCGATTCCATAATTGGATCGCGCCGATAGTCAGGGAGCCGCTCCAGCGCTCCCGGCATCATGTGATTTCGCACGATCCACGCGATGCCCTCTGCCTCATCACGATCCACATCCAGGCGGTCCAGGAGTTTGCGGGAGAGATCGGCTCCGATCTCGGCGTGCTGATTGAACCGGTTGGCTCCCTCCGGCTCCGCATAGGGTTTCCCGGAGTCGTGTAGTAACAGCGCCAGGCTCACCATAAACTCCGGGGTTTTCCGGTACTTCATCGTTTCCACGCTATGCTTCCAGACGTTGCCTTCGGGGTGACCTTCCTTGCTGTGATCGGTTTGATTCATCGGAGCAAGCTCCGGCAGAACGTCATCGATGTATCCGCTGCGCGCGAGGATATCAAGGCCGCGCCAGGCGAAGCGGCCGGTGAGAATCTGCTCCAGGAGTACTCGGTGCCACGCGCCGGGGACGCCGGGGATTGCGTTCCATACTGGTACGTTTCCGGGATAACCCCGTGGAATCACCGGCAGGCGGGCGCTCAAGACGGCAGCTTCTATCGCGTCCAGATCATCAACTTCCACCGGTTCGATACCGGCAGGATCGAGCTTCTTCCGGGAACGCCGCGGCCCCCGGCGCGACCGAATCTCTGCGAGCCCCTCGTACAGTCCCCCGGGCTCGGCAACTTCGCGACGGTGCGGGTCATAGGAGAAACGCATGAGCGGGGGACTCGTCCCCC
>CAZNRF010000198.1:0-6740 GCA_964575075.1 uncultured Spirochaeta sp.
CGCTGCAGCGCGATCTCGACGCCCTGGTCAAGGACGGGCGCATCGAGGCGGTCAACCCCGGCCGCAAGCCCCTTCCCTACCGCCGCCCTGCCAGCACCCCCCACGACCCCCCCAGCGGTGCACGGGCGCCCGCCCCAACCCCCCCGCCGGCATCCAACGCCGGACCCGCCTCAAACGAGGCCCCTGCTCCCGGCGAGCCTGCAGCGTACACCGTTACCGTTGCCGGCAAGAGCTACCACGTCACCGTTCAGGACGGCCACGCCGAGATAGACGGCACCTCCCATCCGCTGCCGTCTGGCGCAGCGGCCACCCCCGCGCCGCAATCAGCGACAGCGGCCACCTCGCCCACCGCGGACCGGCCCTCCGGCCAGGGTGGTTCAACCGTCACCGCCCCCATGCCGGGAATCGTGATCCGAAGCCTCGTAAAATCGGGCGACACCGTCACCGCCGGTCAACCGGTGGTGCTGATGGAGAGCATGAAGATGGAGGTCAAAGTGGAAGCGGAAACTGCCGGGACCGTGTCGCAGATCCACGTTACCGATGGCCAGAACGTTGAAGCCGACGCGGCGCTGGTGACGATCGCATGAGTTCATTCGATTCATTCTCCGCGCTCTGGGCATCCACCGGTGTCACCGCCATCACCGGCGGGGAGATCGTGATGATCGCGGTGAGCTTGTTGCTGATCTACATGGCGATCGGCCGCGGATATGAGCCACTCCTGCTTCTGCCGATCGGCTTTGGCGGAATCCTCGCCAATATCCCGATCGCGGACATCGCCGGCGCCGAGGGGTTTCTCGGCATGATCAACACCGTCGGGTTAGAGACGGGAGTCTTTCCCCTCATGATTTTCATGGGTGTTGGTGCCATGACCGATTTTGGGCCGCTCATTGCAAATCCCCGCACCGCCCTCTTGGGCGCCGCCGCCCAGTTTGGTATCTTCGTGACGCTGATCGGGGCGGTACTACTCAGCGTCTACGCTGGATTTGATTTTTCCCTGCAGGACGCCGCCTCTATCGGCATTATCGGGGGGGCCGATGGGCCCACCGCGATATTTCTGTCCTCCCAGTTGAGTCCCGATCTGGTGGGCGCGATTGCGGTCGCCGCCTACAGCTACATGGCCCTGGTTCCGATCATTCAGCCCCCGATTATGCGGGCCCTATCTACCCCGGAGCAGCGCAAAATCGTCATGAAGCAACTGCGGCCCGTGTCCAAGCTGGAACGAATCGTCTTCCCTCTGGTGGTACTGGGACTGTGTATCGTGCTACTTCCCACCGCCACCCCGCTCATCGGCGCGCTCATGTTCGGCAACCTGGTGAAGGAATCGGGTGTCACCGAGCGGCTGTCACGGACGTTGCAAACCGCTTTTATCGACAGTGTGACCATTTTGTTGGGTCTCGTGGTGGGAAGCAAGCTGCAGGCGACCTACTTCCTTCGGGTGGAGACGATCGGCATCCTGCTGCTGGGGTTGGTGGCGTTCTCCATCGGTACCGCTTCGGGTATGCTCTTAGCCCAGCTCATGAACAAGCTCTCCCGCACGCCCATTAATCCACTCATCGGCGCTGCCGGAGTATCCGCGGTGCCAATGGCCGCTCGGGTCGTCAATAAGGTTGGTCTCGAGAACAACCCCCGCAACTTTTTGCTGATGCACGCGATGGGACCCAACGTCTCCGGGGTGATCGGCTCTGCAGTGGCGGCAGGTATATTACTGGCGGTCTTTGGGTAGTTCGATCGGAATAGACCGAACCGAGGGCTCACCGGGGCCCCACCGCTTCCGGTGAGCCGCTCACATCTGGTTGGGTATGCGGTGCATTCGATTCCGGTGGCTCCGTCGCGGAGGCGGTGGCAGGAGCTCCCACCAGCTCCTGCTCCACGGAAACGAGACTTCGCAGCGCCGTACCAAGCCGGCGATAGCTGGTGGTAATCAGATCGAAGACTTCCGAGGGGGGCAGATCATCCTCCTCCAGCTCGATGCGGATCACCCCCCCGGCAAGCCCCTTGCGCACCGTCTGACGGTTGGTATGGAATGAAAACGCGATGCGTTCCAGCGCATCTATCGCCTGGTCAATCAATACCTTGATGTCAGGGCGGTGTTTCGCATACACGTTTATCTTGTGCATGCCTGCTATCGAACCCTCCGCATCACTGTGACTGACTCGCTTGAGTTCATCACCGATCAATCCACGTTGATCGCCTTGTCCCAGCAGCTCTTCCAAACGGGCGAACGCGTTATCCAGATCGACATGCGCTTCCAGGATTTTTGCCCGGTCCGGCGTGGTAAGGAGGTTCTGCTCCCGGGCCAACGCCCCCGCCATAGTGCGGGTGTCCCGAAAGCGCTGCGCTTGCCCCAGACGTCGCAGCGCTCCCACCGTGCGTTGATAGAGTGACGCCGGAATCCAGGTAGGAGAGGACTCATGAATGTCAAACTCGTTGCGGAGAATCTCCTCCACGATGAGTGAGCGCCGACGCAGCAGGATCGGCCCTACATTGATCGTCTCAAACCAAGCGGCGGAGAAACGCGCCCACCAGTTGGTCTGAACGGACATCTGAACGGGTGTAATCCGCGGTTCGTCTGCGGCGTGACGCACCAAATCAAGAAGGGGTACCGTGTCGTTCAACTCGTCTATGGCGGGCCAAATGAGCTCATGCGCTTTCGAATGGGTTCCAGACCGAGTCCCGGTGTACTCGGCGGCAATTTTGATACCACTCATATGGCGATACCGAATACACAGATCTATAGTGGCGGCTAACTCGGTGAGCGGTTTCCGGACGATACGCATGGGCGTTCGGATATCCTCCGAGGTCTTTTCCGGAATAAGCCCCCGGAAATCCACCGTAGCAAGCGCTGCCAGTGCCTCAATACTCTGCCACACGGGATCCAGTTGTCTCCGAACCGCCTCCTTGTTCACCTCCAGAGACTGCTGTAGGTGATCACTGACCGTTTCTTTGGCCGTGGCGATTGTGACGGCAGGATCCGTGAGCAGATCTTCCGGAACGTTACATGACGCGGTAATCGTCTCATGGAGTTGTGGGTCCAGCCGCTTGAGTGCCTCCCGCAAAAATCCCCCGGCGCCACTGCCGCGGACGTAGGTGAAGACGTTTTTTAGGGCGTTTACATGCTGCGCCACCGTCCGAACCCGAGTATGAAAACCGCTGCGTAGCGCCGGAATAGAAACATCAGCGAGGGTTTCATCAGCGTCTTCCACCCGCTGTTTCACCTCTTCCAACTCATGTTCTTTTATGACGGTAGTAATATCGGCACTGCCAAACCACGCCCGAATCCGAAGATACACGCGCTGCAGCAACGGCAGTTCCTGAAACGCGGTGCGGTAGGTTTCCGGCGGCGGCACGGTGAATAGTTTATCCGGTACTGTGTATTGTTCGCTTCGTCGCATAACCCCTGAGACCAATATAGCGTTCTTTGATCAAGAATTCGGCGGTATTACCGGACTATATCCTCGATATGTATCGCAAGACTTGAACGCCCAATGCCGAAAGCCT
The DNA here is from genome assembly GCA_964575075.1 of uncultured Spirochaeta sp. Lineage (GTDB taxonomy): Bacteria > Spirochaetota > Spirochaetia > DSM-27196 > Alkalispirochaetaceae > Alkalispirochaeta. The sequence continues at coordinate 3,499 of CAZNRF010000198.1, forward strand.
ACACTTGAACCATACCGACCGACATGAATAGAAGGGGGGCATATGCTACGTCGTCTGATTCGGGCCACCGCAGTGGCGGCAGCGCTTCTTACCGCGAGCGCGGCGGGGCTTGCGGCGCAACAACAGGTGAGCCAGGGCTCGATCGAGCCCGGTGAATCCGTGGAAGGGCGCCTGCAAAGTGGGCAAGAACACGTGTACACCCTGGAGATTCAGGAGGGGGGACGCGTGGTCATCGAACTGGACCGGTTAGACGGCTCGATCGATCCGTATTTGGAACTGTATACGGCAAATGACGTCGAGATCGAGACCAACGACGATGGTGGGCGAGGCTTCAACAGTCAAATCGCACGAAATCTCGATGCCGGGAGATATCGTATCGTTGCTCGTGAGTTTGGGCGTGATGACAGTGGCCGCTACCGCCTGGCGGTAAATGCCCAGGGCTCCGGTTCCACGGTGACGGGTATTCCCATCGAAGTGGGAGAATCCTTGAGTTCATACATCAATGGCGGTGAACCGCAGCGCTTTCTTATCGAGCTCTCGGAGGCGCAACGCATCCAAATTGACATGGAGCGCAGCGATAGCAGCGGTATCGATCCCTATCTGGAGCTGGTTGATCAGTACGGACTGCCGATCACATCCAACGACGATGGAGGGCAAGGACTGAACAGCCGAATCTCCACATTTCTCGAAGAAGGACAGTACCAGATCATTGCCTACGACCTCGGAGATAACGATACCGGTGGATTCCGCCTGACCATCGTCGGTGAGGGAAGCGATCCGATTGACGGAATACCGATTGAAGTCGGGCAAACACTGGATTCCCACATCACCAGTGGCGAGCAGCAGTACTTCGTGCTGGAACTGGATCGTGAAGAGACCGTTCAGATCGATATGCTCCGCGATGCGGCGGGCAGTATCGACCCGTATCTGGTTCTTGCGGATCAGTACGGGAGCGAAATCGAATATAACGACGACGGCGGCGACGGATTTAATAGTCGCATCAGACGCACGCTGGAAGCGGGGCGCTACACGCTCATCGCCCGGGACCTCGGCAACCAGCGCAGTGGACCGTTCCAGATTTCAGTCACCGAAGGAACCCGAGCCGATACGATCCCGATTTCCCTAGGGCAACGGTACGATGGCTACCTCAATCCGGGGCAGTCTTACGCCTACCGTCTGCAATTGACGGAGTCACGAACCGTAACAATTGAGTTTCAGCGCACCGGTTCCGCCGAGTTCGATCCGTACATGGTACTCAGCGATGCCGGGGGTAACCGGATTACGAGCGACGATGACGGCGGGGGAGATCTCAACAGTAGAATCCAACGTCGTCTCGATGCCGGGAGCTATATGATCGAGGTTTCAGACGTGTTTGACGCAAACGGTGGGAGTTTCCGGATCTCGGTGCAGTAAAGGCGACGGTTGGCGCGACCACCGTCACGCTGCCGTCGGAGCAAGCTACACCCTGGCACAATCGATGACCTCGCCGCCGGTGATCCGGCGGAGCTGTGCAAAGGTCACCTTAAAATTATCGTTGGAGCTCCCGGCGGCAGCCCAAATCTCGGTCCAGCGGCGGAGACTTTCATCGAGAAGCACCGGGGTTCCAGCGGTGCGATGCCCCACCGGCGAGACACCGCCAGGTTCGTAACCAAAGATATCCACACACTGATCGCGCGTGGCGATCTTTATCTTTTTGCGGCCAACCCCAAACCGGGCGGCAAGTTTTGCATCTGATACGCGACGATCGCCGCTCATCACCACCACAAACGGCTCACCCGCCGCAAAAAGACAGAGACTCTTTGCGATCTGCCCCAGCTCGCATCCTATTGCGTCGGCGGCGTCCTGACTGGTAAAGGTGGTAGCGTCAAAGTGCTGAACCTCTATACTCGGATCCAATTGCCCGAGGACTTCCCGTACATGAGCGGGTCCAAAAGGAGCATCAGTCGATTCCATCCCCGGCAGTATACCAGAATCGGTGCCGGCTTCAATCTTGGTAAAACGTTGACACACCACCAATGATCGGTTGACACAGCCTTACTATCCTCCCACTCATTAGGAGGTGCAAACATGAAAGTTGTACAAAAGAGACGAGTGGTTTTATTGGTAATCGGCGCGATTCTGGTCAGTGGCGCGCTGGTAGTAGTGGCACAGACCGGGAGCGGCATGGAGAGCCAAAGCCAATCAGGGACGGCATCCATTGATCCTGATTCCGGTGAATTTGAGAACTTCGTAGAAGCGATGGGAGAGGTTCAGTCCCTTCAAGAAGAGATGAGCGTCCAGGTTGATGAGATCATATCCGACGCGTCAATGGATGAGGATCGCTTTATGGAGATTCATCAGCAGATGCAATTCGGTTCGGAATCAGCTGATCTTTCCGGCGCCGAGGAGGAGGATTATGAAGCGCTTGCCGCTGATATCAATTCAACTCAGGAAAGCTTTCAAGAAGAGATGATCGATGTTATCGAGGATGAGGATCTTACCGTGGATCGCTTTAATGCGATTGTATATGCGGTTCAGCAGGATTCTGAACTTCGAGATGCGCTCGATGAGAGCTTGTAGCCGGTAACAAATCAAAAAGAAGGAGGTGGGCTTACACCCACCTCCTGTCTTTGCTAGCTGCTCATCACCGGTCAAACGAGAGGTACGACGAGATGGTTTTCCACTTGGACGTTCTCGGCACCATTCACGGCAGCGTTCACACTATTCATGATTCGCGTACCTTCCGGCTCGGAGCCAATTGTCCCATACACCGCTACTACCGTCTCGCGCTTGAGAATTGATCCTCGGCGTTCGACCTTCACCGAAATCTTCGATGGATCGGGCACCACGTGATCCTGTTCAAGCCGTTCTTGAACTCTGGCAGCCAGTTCTTCATCTTGCTTTCGTGACATAGTTTTGCTCCTCTCCTGTAGATTCACGATTGATAATAGAGCACCCATGCCAAGTTCTTACCGATAGTTAGTTAAGAGTTTGCAAAATATCGGTACCGCCTACTCCTGCCGATGCGGGAAATGTGTCACAATAACGAGTAATGTCACGAGTGTACGTGGTAGAAGACAACGAGCTCATTCGCAATGCCGTAGCGGATTATTTTGCCTTGAATGAGCATGAGGTTCTCCAGTTTGATAAAGCCGCAGGGGTATTGGATTCCCTGGAAATAGCCCACCCCGATGCGATCATCCTGGATATTATGCTCCCCGACGGAAACGGCTATCGCATTGCCAAGGAGATTCGTACCAAAT
>CAZNRF010000199.1:0-6696 GCA_964575075.1 uncultured Spirochaeta sp.
TGCTATCAATGGGATAGATCGACGAAAAGACTACCGGCTTGACTTCCCGAAATCCAGGGAGCTGCTCCGCGCAGCGATGTTCCGGCCGAGTGACCGTATCGCCCACCCGCACGTCCCGGATCGTCTTGATACCCGCGATTATGTAGCCCACATCCCCGGCGGCCAGTTCCGGAATCGGTTCCAGCTTAATTTTGAACTTACCCGTCTCTTCCACGACGTACTTGGCACCATTGGACCACATCTCGATTGTATCGCCGGGACGAATGCGTCCATCGAAGACGCGAATATGTACAACCACTCCACGGTACGGATCGTAGTTACTATCGAAGACCAGTGCCTGGAGCGGGCTGGTCTCATCTCCAGCCGGGGGCGGAATGCGCGTGACCAGCGCCTCCAGGAGCGCATCGATGCCGTAGCCGGTTTTGCCGCTGACCTGAATTACATCGGCCGGATCGAGCCCCAGATCATGCTCGATCTGGTGGAGGCACATCTCGATGTTTGCAGCCGGAAGATCGATCTTATTGAGAACGGGTATGATCTCCAGGTCGTGCTCCAACGCCAGGTAGAGGTTACTCAACGTCTGCGCCTCTACCCCCTGCGCTGCATCGATCAGCAGAATCGCCCCTTCACACGAGGTGATTGCGCGGCTCACTTCATAGGAAAAGTCTACATGCCCCGGGGTGTCTACCAGATTGAGCCGGTATTCCTGACCCCCGATGTCCATGGGCATCGTGACCGCCTGGCTCTTAATCGTAATTCCCCGCTCCCGCTCGATATCCATCGAGTCCAGCAGCTGGTCATGAAAATCCCGATCCTCCACAATGTGCGACCGCTGGATGAACCGATCTGCCAAGGTGGATTTTCCGTGGTCGATGTGAGCAATGATGGAAAAGTTTCGAACGTATTTGCGTACTACAGGTGAACTCATGAGGGTTCGTTGTACTACGGAGACCGAAGACTGTTCAACAACGTCCGTCTATCGTCTCGCGAATCGTGACCAATAGTCCGTCCAGTTCGAACGGTTTATGGACGGTAGCATGCTGGCCGGCGTCCACCGGCTCCCCGGTAACGATGAGTACGACCGGTACCGCGTGAATCGCATGGTACCGGGCAACGATCTCTGCGGCATCCAGGAACGGAACCGACAGATCACTGACAACGAGATCAATTTCCGCGTTGTGTTCTAAAACGAGCAACGCGTCCCCAACAGATCGCGCGATTACCGGCACGAACCCACGAGCTCGGAGCGCATTTGCGATGAGACTGCGCATCGCCTCTTCCTCTTGAACGACAAGGATTCGCTCGGTACCCGTTACATGTTCATCGCGGTCCTGCAGAGCGTCGGGATTCTCGGTAGCAGCGGACGCGATCGGAAAGTACACGGTAAACGTCGTGCCCTGTTCTCGGGTACTCGTAACATCGATCGCGCCGTCACTTTCGGCCACAGCGGAGTATACCGTAGCCAAGCCAAATCCACTGCCACGATCGGTCTCCTTCGTCGTGAAGAACGGCTCGAACACGTGGTGCAGGTCCTCTGCCGCAATGCCATGACCACTGTCGGAGACTCGGAGCACGTAAAAGTCTCCGGGTGCAACCGTTTTGGTCATCGTGGGCAGCGGAGATACGAGGGAAATCACCTCAGAGGATAGCGAAATCTCGCCGCCACCGTGAATCGCATCTCGCGCATTGAGCAGGAGATTGAGGATGATACGCTCAAAGCGGGTGCGGTCGACCTGAATTGTTGCGTCGCCGGCACGGCGGTAGATATCCAGCTTGACGTACTCCGCCATGAGCCCTTCAATCATCGGGCGAATCTCCAGGATGATCTCGTCCGGGCGAATCTCGGTGGCGGTCGGTGGCTGCGTGCGGCTGAAGGCCAGTAACTGTCGGGAGAGCTGCGCCGACCGCCGGGCGGTGTCATACACGCCCTGGACGTTGGCGCGAATCCCCTCCAGCTCCGGATACGCGTCCAGGTCATCGAGAACCAGGCGCGTATAGCCCATAATCACGGTGACCAAATTATTAAAGTCGTGCGCCAGGCCCCCGGACATCCGGCCAATCGCATCCATGCGCTCCGCATGAGCCAACTGGGAATCTTTGCGACGGATTTCCGACTCCCGGTTCATGCGCTCGGTGATATCTCCGAGGACCCATACGGTAAGTTTATCCTCCCCGTCGGAATGATCAGAATCCAGCTCGGCCACGCTTAACTCAACGATACCGCCGGGATATTTCGGCGGACTCCAGCGAATCGGGCGCTCCTGGCGACGTGCATTGGCCTGAATATCCTCGGGAATCAGGTTCGAGATTGCCGCATGATCTTCATTTCCGGTGTGAAGGATGACTCCCGCCTGGGCATTGGCGTACCGAACGATGCCGTTGCGGTCGCTCACAAGGACTCCGTCTTCAATGGAACTCAGTATCCGCGAAAGCAACGCCTCCCGAGATTGCACGGCCCGTTCCATTCGGTTTCGGTACAGGGCAAGCACAACCGCCGTCCGCAGTTCCTGTTCTTGAAAGGGCTTGATAATGTAGGCGTAGGGCTCGGTCACTTTGGCCCGGTCCAGTGTTTCATCGTCGGCGTAGGCGGTCAGGAGAATAACGGGAATACGAAATTGCGCACGCACGACCCCGGCGGCGCTGACGCCGTCCATCTGACCATCGAGGTGAATGTCCATGAGGACCAGGTCGGGAAGAGTTCCGCTATTGCGGCGGCACTTCAGCTCTTCAATCAGACCTTCCGCGGCGGGGAACGATCCTCCTACGGTATACCCCAACCGTTCAAGATGAATACGGATATCAAGCGCTACGATCTGCTCATCTTCAACAATGAGAATTTCGGTACCGCCGGGCGAGTTCCGGGAATTCACATCGATAGACCCAACTCCTCGATCAATTGAAACAGTTTTTTTTGATCGATCGGCTTTACCAGATACGAATCAGCTCCCCCCTGGTAGTAGGCCTCCACCACGTTCTTCGGATCTTCCAGAGCGGTGGTCATCACTACTTTTGCCTGATCTGCCGGCTGTACTCCAATGCGCTTTTCTATACTCCTGATCTCCCGAAGCGCGGAGTGACCATCAAGGTTGGGCATCATGATGTCCAGCAGAATCAAACGGTAGGGGTCATTCTCCTCCCAGGAAAGACTGAACGCATCGATCGCCTCCTGGCCATCGACTACCACATCGCTCCGGCTTCGATCCCGCAGGATCGTCTGCAGGTAGCGACGACTCCCAAAGTCGTCTTCCACAATCAGTACGCGGACGCGCTGATCAGATTTCATGAATCGCTCTCCTTCTCTAGCTCAACCATAAGCCGGTTGATTGTATCGATATCGTTTCGTCGAAGTGCCAACAGGAGTCGAAATATGAGTTCCGCCACGCCGCTGGGAAGCGGCTGCTGCCTCAGTTCCGACAGGATGTGCACCGCCTGATCCCTATCTCCCGCGTTGATCGCCTCTCGGATCTCACCAACGGGAACGCTCGGCGAGGGCGTCTCTGCGCCGCTCGAGGATCGACGGTCTACCAGCGTGTGGAGTACTTGTAGTAACGTTTCCACCTGCACCGGTTTGGTCAACACCTCAGCGAATCCTACGCGCTCTGCCTGTTCCGTGATCTCTCCCTTTTCATGCCCGGATAGCGCCACCAGGGGTAGGTTCTTTCCGGCCTCGCCACCGGCACCGGAGCGAATCAGCCCGGCGAGCTCCCACCCGTCCATGTCAGGCATCTCGATGTCAAGAAGTGCGGCGTCAAAGGAGCTCCCCCGCAACGCGGTCAGCGCCTTTTCTCCAGTTCGTGCGGTAACGATTCGATGGCCGTGCGCCTCGAGAAGTTTTTGCTGGAACACCAGGTTACTGGTATCATCATCAACCAACAGCACTGATAGGGCATCACCGTTCCGGTCCACCTGGGATTGGCTGCGAGCGATGTTGGCCGGGGCGCAGAGGGCAGCCAAAATCTCGTCACTGGACGACGGCTCGTGGACCACGGAGCGGGCATTTGTACCGGGAGCAGGTACCTCGCCATGAGGACGGAAAGCGCGGACCACTATCACTGAGGTGTCGCCTGATAGCTCTCGGGCATGCTCTTCTCCAGTAATGACCAGGTCGTATTCCCCAGGATTCCAGGAGATCTCATGCCATGGCAAACACGTAAGGGGCACCCCGGACACCTCACACCACGGCTTCCACGAACGAGCGATCAACTCATCATCGGTTGCAGCCGAGCGCACTGCAGGAACCCGGTCCCCGGATGCGTGAGGTTGCTGTTCACCAGGAGTGATCGGCACTTGAGCGGTAAAGGTTGCCCCCTCGGAGGAGGATTTCCCGAGCTCGACGGACCCGCCCATAGCGGTGGTCAGCCGCCGCACAAGGGCCAGACCGAGACCCACGCCCCCCACCGTCCGTGTAATCGGATTCTCTACTTGACTGAACTCTTCAAATATCTGCGCTCGGTATTGCTGAGGTACTCCGGGACCAGTGTCGGACACGTCGATAACCAGCATGTCAGCCTCGCCCAATCTCAGCGATACCGCGACATGCCCTGCAGCGGTGAATTTGACGGCGTTGGAGACGAGATTTCGCACAATCTGTGCCAATCGGGCTTCATCACTGTACACGGCGCGGGGGACCGCCGGATCAATCACGTTGATTATCCGCACTCCTTTCTGCACCGCTTCTATCGCAAAGCTCCGGGTTACACGCTCCACGAGTTCTATCGGATCGAACAGTTGACGTTGAAGCGAGAACCCCTCCGTGTCGATTCGAGCATAGTCAAGAATATCGGAAACGAGCCCGGAGAGTTGCTGGGACGAGACATCCAGAATGTCCAGGTACTCTCCCGCAACCGCGGAATCGGTGGCACGTCGAAGGAGGCCGGTCATTCCCAGGATACTATTGAGGGGCGTTCGCAGCTCGTGGGTGACTCGCGCGAGGAAATCACTTTTGGCCTGAGTCGCACTTTCTGCGGCCTCTTTGGCTGCGATCAGATTGTCACGATACTCCTGCTCCCGGGTTACATCTCGAATCACGATGACCCGCGCGGCACCGCCGCTTGAGGGATCGTCGAGATCACTACTGGAAATCGCAACCGTACGCGGCGCCCCTCCTCGGGGCGTCAAACGCGTCCACTGTTCGGCAGAGGTATATGGGCGGCCGCCGGTGTCTACATGCACCACCGAGGCCAAAGCGCTTCCCGTTGCCTCCGCAGTGCGTCGGCCGGTGAGCCGCTCTGCGGCATCGTTCATAAACAGAATCTGATCATTCTCATCAGCCGTGATGATTCCCTCGGACACGGCGTTCAACGTGATATCCAGCAGCGCACGGCCTTCGCGAATCTCTCGTTCAGCCCGATGCTTGTAAAGCGCCAGTTCTACCGCGATCGAGAGTTCCCGTTCCTGAAACGGTTTCAGCAAATACCCGTACGCATTGGGGCGCTTGGCCCGCTCCAGACTGTCTGAGTCGGAGAACGCAGTGAGAAAGATAACCGGAATATCGTAGGATTCCTCGATTCGGTCGGCAGTGCTGATTCCATCCAGATCGCCCCGGAGCTGGATATCCATGAGCACGACATCCGGAGGGGTGCGTTCCACGATTTCCAGCGCCGCTTGTCCCGTACCGGCCCGACCCACCACATGGAAGCCGATCGACGTGAGGCGGTTTTCCAGATCGAGGGCGACAATACTCTCATCCTCAACAATGAGAATATCAGTTGCCATAGCGGCCTACTCGCTTCAGCACCTTTTCAGCAATCTGACTCAACGACACGCTCTCATCAACACCCCCGCGTTTCACTGCTTCATTGGGCATGCCGTAGACCACGCAGCTGGCCTCGTCCTGCGCAATATTGTATGCACCGGCGTGGTGCATCTCCGCCATCCCCATCGCACCGTCGTCACCCATTCCGGTCATAATGACGCCGATCGCATTGGGTCCGGCATACTGCGCCGCCGACCGAAAGAGCACATCCACCGATGGCCGATGTCGACTTACCAGCGGCCCATCCCGGAGTTCGACGTAGAATCGTGCGCCGCTTCGTTTGAGGAGCATATGCCGGTTTCCAGGAGCAATCAGCGCGTGGCCGGTGAGCACGGAATCGTTATTCTCCGCCTCTTTCACGGTGATTTCGCAGATGGCGTTGAGCCGCTGCGCGAAGGCAGCGGTAAACTTCTCCGGCATATGTTGCACCACCACGATCCCCGGCGCGTTCAACGGCATCGCCTCCAGGAACTCGCGAAGCGCCTCGGTACCTCCGGTGGAAGCACCGACACAGACGATCTTTTCGGTCGTTTCCGGCACCGCCCGGCCATTGGGAGGCGGAATAACGGAATCCGCGTTCAGCTTCGGCTCCACATCGCGCATGCCTGCCGAGCCCTGCGCCGGGGCAACCTTTGTTCGGGGCGGCGCGGGGCGTGGCTCTGTTTTGTAGGCCTCTTTACTCCGAAGCTTGCGCAGTCCGTGGCGACTGGCGTAGGCCGCCTTGACCGCGTCATACACTGCAACCCGAGACTCTTCGAGAAACCGCTTGGTGCCCATCTTGGGCTTTTCCACGATCTCCACCGCACCGTAATCCAGCGCTGCGAGTGCATTGGCTGAGCCGGACTCGGCCATAGACGAACACACCACCACCGGTAACGGGTGTTGCTGCATCAGATGCTTCAGAAAGCTGAGCCCGTCCATCCGGGGCATCTCGATATCCA
>CAZNRF010000200.1:0-6685 GCA_964575075.1 uncultured Spirochaeta sp.
CCAATCCCGAAGAACTAATCGGCGCGGCCCACGCGGGGTGCTTCTCTATGGCACTCTCCCTGGAGCTCGAGAACGCCGGTTATACACCGGTATCCATAGTAACACAGGCAAAGGTTCATTTTGATACTCAGGAACTCAAGATCACTCAGATAGATCTCAGAACTGAAGCCCACGTGACGGATATTGACGACGAAGCATTTCAGAAAATCGCCGAAGGAGCCAAAACGGGCTGTCCCGTGAGTCAGGCGTTAAGCGCGGTTCCAATCAAGCTTACCGCCAGCCTGAAGAATTAGGTCGGTTACAGTGTAATTCCCGATTGTCGTCGTGTGGTCATCCCTCTCTGCAGCACAGCGCGTAACACAGTACCGCGGGTTGAATCGAAGGTCCGGATTCCAGGGGAGAGATCAAAAAGGCGGGATGATTGCAGGAAGACTGCAATCTGAGCTGATTATCCAGTGTTTGCTGTCCTCACCAAAATGGAACGGGACGGGTGGCTCGACTGGAATTTGTGAGAACTGTTTCGAATACAAAGAATGGTTCGGCCGATGGGATACCGGCGGACGATACCCTTGATTTCACGGTCGAAATGAAGGAAACGGGGGTGCGGACGTTTTGGGCCGGTGTACACACCAGATGCAGGAAGGAACGCGGTGGGTGCGATTCTCGCTTGAGGCCGCGATGTAGTCACTGCTTTTTTGGCCGGCATGAACAACAGACTCGGGACGGGTCAAGTGCCTATTGGCAGGTGGATATTCCGCTGAATCCTGCCACCCGTTCCGACGTAAACGTGCCGCCTGGACGTTCGGGGAATCGCGTTTGTGTGCACCGTAGTGCACTGGCAGATTCACGTCAATTTCGATCGGGTTGAGCCCCGCCTCCAGCGGCGCGGTGTACACCTGGGTGTGCCATTGTGCATCGGTAGCTTCGTGGTGTTCGTCGAACTGTGCAGTCCTCCGGAGTCCCAATCGTTCAAGGAAGAACCGGTACTCCCCGGGATCGCGCAGGATGTAGCGCCGTCCGTCGGAATGACGTCCATCAGTCACCGCCGCGTGTCTGGACGGTGTCTTGATCACCAGAAAGCCGCCGGGTACAAGGAGGGAGCGCAGGCGGTACAGCGCGTCCAGGAGCGTTGTGTCCTCGAGGTGATGGAGAACGTGCATGCACGTGATCGCCGCAAATTCACCGGTGATCGTGCTCAGCGCGGGAAGGGTGTCTGTATGCATTGTCCCGTCGGGAATTGCGTATCGTCGCCGCGCCTCGGCGATCATCTCCGATGACGGGTCAACGCCCGTCACCCGGTACCCGCGTTCGATGAGCCAGGCGAGATCGCGACCGGTACCGCATCCGACATCAAGGATCGAATCACCCGGGCGCAACAGGGTGTTCAGATGGTGAAGGTGCGTCACATCCGCGGTATCGTAGATCTCCCCCAGCTCAGGGGCGCGGTTGCGATAGTGTTGATCCGTACCGGTATCGTCGATCATCTCTCCTACCAATCATACCGGGAAAATCGAGATCCGTCTGCGCGGTGATCAGGGACTGGGGGCCCTTCGATCCGGTGTCTCCCTGCGGGCGACCGGAGCCGCACCGCAGGACCCTGGGGTTCGATTACCGATAGCATGTGCCCCGGCGAGAATCTTTCCACTCCGGCACCCGAACCCGCAGTCTGTAAATCTCGAGGTCGGATACGAAGTTGGGAATGAGATATCCCAGATGAGACGGCCACTTGTCGGCGTACCGGGGGCCTCGTCGTACTCAATTCAGTTCGCAGAATCGCTCTCGATGACTTTTTGATCAAAATGGCAGGGTAAGGACATACAAAACGGTAGCGTAAGCGCGTGCGATATGGTAGTGTGGATCCCGTGGACTACCAGCGGCGGGTTGTTGACGATGAACTCGACGATCTGATGAACGAGCTTCCCGCGATCGCTCTCGAAGGGCCTCGTGGAGTGGGAAAGACCGCGACCGCTGAACGGCGGGCCCGTAGGGCGTATTATTTTGATGATCCCGCCCACCGGGCGATCGCCGAAGCGGACCCCCATCAGCTCCTTTCCGGTGACCCGCCCGTCTTGCTCGATGAGTGGCAGCGTGTGCCGTCGGTCTGGGATGCTGTGCGTCGGGCGGTGGACCGGGGGGCCCCGCCGGGAAGCTTCCTGCTCACCGGCTCCGCTACGCCGTTCCGTTCGCCGACGCATACCGGAGCAGGACGGATCGTATCGATCCGTATGCGTCCGATGGCGATTGTCGAGCGCGGGATCGGGGCTCCCTCAGTGAGCTTGTCCCGACTGTTGGGAACAAAGAGGTACGACCCCCAGGGCTCCACCAGCGCCGGCTTGTCGGAATATGTGACGGAAATCGTGCGATCGGGGTTTCCCGGTATCCGTAATTTGACACAACGATCACTCCGTCGGCAATTGGATGGGTATATCGCCCGAATCATTGATACCGATTTCCAGGAACACGGACACCCGGTCCGCCGTCCGGAAACACTTTCTTCCTGGATGCGGGCGTATGCCGCCGCAACGTCGACATGCGCGTCCTTTGAGACGATTCGGGACGCTGCCACGGGAGGTCACGGTGAAAAACCGGCGAGGACGACAACTCAACCGTACCGTGACGTTCTCCAGAAACTCTGGATCGTTGATCCTGTTTTGCCGTGGCTCCCGTCTCGGAATCTGTTGAAGCGACTCGGTCAAGCGCCAAAACACCAACTGGCCGACCCTGCTCTCGCTGCTCGAATTATGGGCATTGACGGTGAGGCGCTCCTCGGTGGTGACGAGGTCGATACTCCGATCGTCCGGGACAAAACGCTCCTCGGCGTTCTGTTTGAATCACTCGTGACGCTCTCTGTTCGCGTGTACGCACAAGCGGCGGAGGCAAACGTCTACCACCTTCGTCTTCATCGAGGCTCCCGGGAGGTAGATCTGATCGTAGAACGGGGCGACGGAAAAGTGGTGGCGATAGAGGTGAAACTGAGCAGGACTGTCGACGATGGGGACGTCAAACACCTGCATTGGCTCCGCGACGAGCTCGGTGATGATCTTCTCGATGCCGTCGTCGTCAACACCGGTCCAAACGCGTACCGTCGCCCTGACGGTATCGCCGTCGTACCCGCAGCGCTCCTCGGGGAGTAGTGGAGACGTGAGCTGCTATACAAGATGTGTCGTGAACGGCGGGGTGCTCTCATGCACGGACGTCTCGTGACACGTCCTGGACCGGACCGTCGGGTCCTCGTCCTACAAACTCCCGTTGCTTCGGCGCCGCAGTGAATGAAGACGCGCTCTCCCGCGTTGATCTTCGCTGCAACCGTCTCGGCCCGGTTCCAGAACACCGGCATATGTTCTCATACTCACACCGACTGGTGTACCGGAATGAACTCTACGGCGTGGCTGAGGTCGAAGAAATCCTCGCAAAAGAATCGCCAGGTATCATCGAACTGATCGCAGTGTGGGTTGAAACGCTGCCATGTATGGTCGCGCCAACTCACGAAGACAGGTGCGCCCGACTCCGGCGCGTTTCTGCTGCAGAGAATCCAGCCGGTATCCATGATCACCACATGGTCAACGACGTCGATCCGGTTGACCAGCGCTGCGATCTCGGGAAACACGAATCGCTCAAGAAAACGGTGGGTCACCCGGGATCGTCTCCGCTGTCCCGCGTACCCGAAGATCTGATCCACTCTCTGTACCTGCTTCCGACCGGTCGTCGCGTCGGTGAGGGATACTTCCAGCCAGAACTCGCCGTAGTCATCAATACGGATCGATATCCGCGAGTTGATACCGGCGAACCGTATCCGTCGTCCGTTTCTCCCTTCCGTCCGAAAGGAGCCGAGGGCACTTCTCACAGGATGCGCAACCGGTGGCGGGAACTGTATGGTTCCTGTCCGGCAAACTCGTCCAACCACCGGTGTACCCTTCCCACCGGCGTCCAAAAAGTCGTTCCGATTCTTCACAATGGTATTCGAATGACGGCATGTTTGAAGTGTGCGGTAGGGATAGTGACACGAAATGTCGTCGGCACCCGCGAAATTGCTGGATTCGTGTAAATCGTGCTGATCGCAGCTTTAACCAGTCGTCGTTCCGTCTGTCAGATGGGCAACCGCAGCAAGTGCAAACAGATCCTCCAATGCCTGGGTCCTCAGTTCTGCCCGATCGCCATATCGATCGAGATAGGCAGAGACGAGCTCGAGGGTAGAATGGCCTGCGTTGATCGCCGTTTTGAGGCGCCTGAGCTTTTCTGCAACCGTGATCGACTCGCTCTCTGCTCCCATACTGTCAAATACGTACCGTCCGAGTTCAGGGATGTCAGGGATAGCAGATGATGTGCCGTTTGTCAGCGCATACTGTTTCTCGATCCAGGGTATGACGCTTTCTTTTGTCGTGGGAAGGTCAAAAGAGGGATCGACGGCGGCCTGAAAGAGGAGCGACGCGGCGAGAAAGAGGTAGTCTTCTGAAATCCACGATGTGGGATACACCAGATGGATGATCTGGATCTGGGTCCTCGCAGTCTGGAACGCCGATGCCGTCTTTCCGTTTTCTCTAAAATATATTGCAGAAGGAGAGATGAAGTAGCAATAAGCTTGCTGGATTTCTACTGACCAGAGGGTCTTCATATCAGGTTTTTTCTGCTGGTGTTTGGCTGTCACGACGACGCGCACTTTGTCTCGCCGCTCACCGGTAGCTTTGGTATGGAGTTGATCAAGCTTGGCCTGTGTGCGTTCTGGCGAGGCATAGCGATACGGCTCGTTGTTCTTGAGCATGTGGAACGCGATTTCTACCATCTTGCGAACCGCCGCGACCACAGCAACTGAGCCGTGTTTATGCTCCTTCAAACGTCGATAGAACTCACCGAGCGGTCCGTCGTGAGTGCGGAGATGGCGGCATCCGATAACCAGAAGGCGTCTCGCCTCCTTGGCTCCGGCCTTCGTGATACTGCCGTACCAGGCGTGATTGCCAGATTGTTTGACGCGTGGCACCAGTCCAAGATATCCGACGAGGTGGCTTGAACTCTTGAACCGGGAGATATCGCCAATCGCTCCCCACAGTGCGGCCGCTCCGAGTGCACCGATGCCGGGCAGTGTCATGAGCAGGCGAATCTCCTGCGTGGCTTCGGCGATACGCGCAATCGACTCGTCAACCGCTTCAATGCGGCTGTTCGTTGCATCAATGAGATGCAGCAAGGTATCCACTTCAAGACGTTCCGACTCAGGTAGCTGCACGCTCTCGAGCAATTGTCGCGCAGCGCGTGCATCCAGTCTACGGGTTGGGACCTCAATCATCAGTTGCTGAAGAACACTGCGAATCCGATTTGTATACCGCGTGCGGGCACCAGAGAGCTGCGCGCGCAGGCTTACAATCCGCCGACACTGCTCGATATCGGGGTCGGGTAACCAGACTTCGGGAAGGTAGTTGCTGCGAAGCAAGTCAGCGAGGGTTTTGGCATCTACCGAGTCCGTCTTGACCGCTGCCTCGGCAATCGCTTTCGTGCGGGTGGGATTGGAGACCGTCACCTTGGCGACAAGCGGCAGCAGAAACCGCGCGACTGCCGTGCTGTGGGTCGTCACCTCCAGTGCAACGTGGTCTTCCTTGGTCAGTCGGGTCTGACCAAAGGTCACGATACCTTCCGGTGTGCAGTCAAAGCGGTCGCGAAACGCGACCGTTCCGTCAGGGGCGAGTCCACAGGCAACGATGAAGTGCTTGTGAACATCCAGACCGACATGGCGAGTCATGCGCTGATCCTTCCGGTATTTCACAGGCAGGACAATTCGGCACCAACCTCTTCGAGCTCGCAGCTCAACCGGACAGGACGTTCGCAGGCGGCCAGTAAAAAACCGGAGTCGTGCTCCATTTCAAAATCGGCATGCCCGCAGTGAACGCCCGCGAAACACCCAGGGATTTGTCCTGTGTTCACTGCGACCCGCGTCCGGTTACCAATAGGAGACCGCAGGCCGACAGCAATCGCAGCCCTGTTCCGGAATTATGGACCGTGAAAAGAACTGGGTGTCGATCAGCTGCCGAACTTCGGGAAATGATTGAGCCGGATCATGAACGGCTATCGGTTCGTGAGCAGTGCATGCTGTTGGGTCTGAATCGCTCAACGTTGTACTACCGACCACAGAAGGTTGATCGCGACACCGACCAGCTCATGAAGCGGATTGATGAGCTCCACACGGCGCATATCACGTGGGGGAGCCGAAAGATCCGCGATGCACTGCGGCTGGAAGGTTGGACGGTCAACCGGAAGCGTGTTCAGCGTCTGATGCGACTCATGAGGCTGCGTGTGGTGTTTCCGCACACGTATCACCGTCGTCTGCCGCCGGACCACGAGGTATACCCCTACCTCTTGCGGGGGCTGGTGATCGAACGTCCCAACCAGGTGTGGTCGATCGACACGACCTACATTCGTCTGGAAGATGGGTTCGTGTACCTGACGGCGATCATCGACTGGTTCTCCCGAAAGGTGTTGAGCTGGGATGTCAGCCTGACCTTGGACAAGTCGTCATCGATAGAGGTGCTTGAACGGGCTCTCAGACGGTATGGGCCGCCGGAGATCTTCAACTCCGATCAAGGGGTACAGTTCACCTCTCCGGCGTTTCTGCAGCCCCTTAAGGATGCGGGCGTGAAGATCAGTTGAGCCGGCTCCTGCAACGTCATCTGTTCCTTTGCCGCCTCCAGGGGAATCCGGC
>CAZNRF010000201.1:0-4297 GCA_964575075.1 uncultured Spirochaeta sp.
AAGGCGACTCATGATTTGTCCGGTCCGATGGGTATCAAAGAAGCGAAACGACAACCGTTGCAGGTGCCCAAAGAGGTCCCGCCGCAGGTCGTAGAGCAAACGGTAGCCGATGCGCATCATGAGTGTTCCCTGGATCCGAGCGGAGACAAACAACACCGCCAGCACGACACCCATAACCAACAGGAGCTGCGGGAGCCCCTCCGGCTGACGCACTGCAACATGATTGTCGATACCCCGTTGTAGGAGAATCGGAACTGCCACCGTAGTTCCCACGTTAATCACCGCCATCGTATACATCACCGTGAGACGCAATCCATACGGTTTGAGATACGCCGTTAGGCGGTAAAACACCGACCAGTCAAACTTCGCTTCGCTCCGTTCTTCCTGAAGCGGAAGATCCCGCGTGCTGGAACGAGTAATCATCGGGAGGGCTCCTCTCCCGTCTCGACCTCGGCCGCCGCTCGCTGCTGATGCCACGTGCGACGATAGAGATCGTTACGCTCGAGGAGCACATCGTGGGACTCCACATCCTGCACGGTTCCGTCGTTGAGTACGATGATGCGGTCCGCCAACGATAGCGTCGACAGTCGCTGGCCTACGATAATCGTGGTGCGGTCGTGCATAAGTCTCCGCAGTTGGTCCTGAATGTGCCGCTCAGTCACCGCATCAAGACTGGACGTGCAGTCGTCGAGAATCAGTATCCGTGGGTCCTGCACAATGGTGCGGGCGATTGCGATCCGCTGACGTTGTCCACCGGACAGTCCCACGCCATGTTCACCCACCAGCGTCTCATAGCCGTCCGGCAGGGATTCGATGAAGTCGTGAATCTCGGCGGCGACGGCGGCGGCGGCGATCGTATCCATGTCGGCATCCGGCCGTCCAAAGCCGATGTTCTCCCGGATCGTCGCCGAAAACAAGAACGTCTCCTGGAGCACCGTCCCCACCTGACTCCGCAGCGTCTCCAGCTCCCACGCTTCTATCGGAATCCCATCGATTCGGATCTGGCCCTCCGTGGGCAAGTAAAACCGGGGGATCAACGAAATGAGGCTGCTCTTGCCGGAACCGGTAAGACCAAAGACCCCCACATGGCTTCCCGGGGCCAGGGAGAAGCTGACATCATCTAGGACGCACGGACCGCGCTCGTATCGGAAGGAGACGTGGTCAAAGGTGAGCCGGCCGGCGATTGCGCTACGGCGCGAACCGCTGTCGTGGCGCAACTGATCCGGCAGGCTGAGAATCTCAGTGACCCGGTCCGCCGCGCCCCGGGCCAGATTCACCATGGCGGTATTGAACGCAAGAATGCGTAACGGAAAGCCCATGGTCCCCAGAGACGCCACGAACGCCACCAGCGTTCCCAGGGGGGTCTCTCCGTTCATGACGCGCATCCCCCCTACCGCCAAGAGCACCACCGATCCAACCCCCTCGGTAACCAGGAGTATCGGATTCAGATACGCCTGCGGCAGCGCGGCATCAAGGTCCCGGTTCAACATTGCGGAGTTCTCCTGATCAAAGCGCTCCATTTCCTGGGGCTCCACCGCGAACGCCTTAATCACCCGAATCCCCGTCACACTCTCCTGCACGCGGCTGTTGAGTTGACCCATCTGCCGCTGTTGGTGCGCCACCGCCTCGCGCATGCGGGTACTATAGTAGAGTAGCGCCCCGACAAAGACCGGAATCACGGTATAGACCGCCAGCGCCAACCGCCAGTCCTGCCATACCATCAGCCCGAACACCGTCACCGATATGAGGATTATTCGCACCCGATGCTCGATACCGAACGCCAAAAAGTTGCGAATGAGCTGAATGTCGTACGTCGCGCGGGACATGAGATCACCGGTTCGCGCTCGATCGTAAAACGCCATATCCAGGTGCTGCAGCTTGAAATACAACGCATTCCGAAGGTCGCGGACTACCGATTCGGCGAGTGACCAGAAAGAACGGATCATGACGTGGACCACCACACCCCGGAGGAGCGCCGCCGCCAAGAGCGCCGCCCCGATGTACCAGAGGAGAGGTAGCCTGCTCGGATCGGAGGCGATCGTGGGATACACGTTGTCCGTGACATAGCCGATCGCAATTGGTACGCCGTAGGCGATCACATCCACCAAAATCATAGCGGCGATCGCCACCACCAGCATGCGCGCATGGGGCGCCAAATACCGAGATAGATGTCGAAAAATGGGAATCACAACGACCACCCTACACCGGAGCCGCTGCGCGTGTCTCGACCGCGACCATACGCCCTTGCCCGATCACGGTTCCCAATAGCGAAGGTAGTCAAAATGAGCCGGAAGGCGGCGGCCGGAGGTATCATAGACACCCACCCCTACAAAGGTACCGGTAAACCCCAGAGGAACCGCATAATCGTCCGAGAGTTTCCCCGGGTCAAAGGTGGGACCGATCTTTCGCCACTCGTCACCTGACCGCCCCATGCCGTCATCGCCGCCGGTGGACGTATCGGGCTCACCGGTCCGCCACCGGAACTGAATCCCGTGCTCATCCGCGTCAACTCCCAGTTCCACCGGGCCCGGGCCCAGGGCGATCTCGTTGTCTCCCAGGGGCATCCTGAGCACTCCCCGATCGTATTCGAGGACTCCCAACGTCCGTTCCCCGGTATCCGAGCGCGAAATCCGCACCAGGAGCTGGGTAGCCTCGTCATAGCGGACAACCATCCCCGCCAGCTGCTGAAAGTCTTCCGGCTCAAACACTACGCGCGTCTGCGCGGCCCACCGAAACGCCTGCACGCGCCGCGCAAGTACGCTTTGCCGGAATCGACTGGTGGGAGACTCTCCTCCGAAGAGTGTGAGATATCCCGGACGCACGTCCAGTCGCGCCCGCTCAGCCAGGGGTTCTCGGATCGATTGGAGCTCCCTGGACCAGCTCGACCCATCGAAGTGTTCGGTCCACACGTCGTCACCGTGCGCTCCCGCGCCGGACGAATCCGATCGGCGAGCACCCGTTCGCGGGAGCCCCGAGAAAGAAACGGTCTCCGCCGGCGTGGCCGCCGCCGTCCACGGCCAATCATCCCGCCATTGCACCCGTTGTAGTGCGGTTTCTCGTCCCAGTGGGCAATACCACGTACCCGGTAGGGGACGTCCGCACAGATGGGCCATCACCCATTCATCATCGGTAATCGGGGCCAGCGAGGCGTGACCGGCTTTCTGCAGGCCGGAATGGAGGTGCGGTCCAGGACTCTCCCCGCGAGCCAACGCGCGGTCGTACCCCTCCCGATCCACCACCGAACTGAGAACGGGGGTGCGCGGGTGCAGTTCGTACGGTCCTGAGAGGGATCGGCTTCGAGCTACGGTAACGGCGTGTCCGTATTCGGTGCCTCCTTCCGCTGTAACCAGGTAGTACCAACCGTTGCGCGTGTACAGATGAGGGGCCTCCGTAAAGCCCACCGACGTACCGGCGAAAATCCTCTCAATTGGGCCGGTCAGCTGCCGGTTTTGGCGGTCGTATTCCTGGAGCACGATTCCGGAGAAATTGTTCCGTCCCGCGCGGTAATCCCAGCGCATGTTGACCAGCCATGATCGCCCGTCATCGTCATGGAACAGGGAGGGATCAAACCCGCTGCTATTGAGGTACGTAGGTTCACTCCACGGTCCTTCTACGGTGGGGGCGGTGACCACGTAATTGTGCGCGTCCTTGAAACCCGCGTTCGTCCCGTCCACCGAGCCTACCCAGTTACGAACGTTTGTGTAGACCAGATAAAACCGTTCCCCGTCGTGCGACAGACAGGGCGCCCACACACCGCCGGACGGCGGGTTACCGGCCATATCGAGTAACGCCACCGTGTCCAGCGGAGCCGACCGTAGGGTCCACTCCGATAGATCCCAACTACTGTAGATCATGACCCCGGGAAACCATTCAAAGGTGCTGGTGGCTATGAAGAACTCATCACCCACCCGACAGATGGAGGGATCCGGATGGAAGCCCCGCAGTACCGGATTCACAATTTCCATACCTTACCTCCCCTCTACCAGGAAGATCTGTTCGCATGGCTGCGCCGCGCCCAGCTCGATGCCGCGGGGGCCCGGTGAACAGTTTCCGACGGAGATCGTCCACTCTCCGCCGGGGTACCGCGGAACCCCCTGATCGTCATACAGCACCCACGCCTCCGGCGGCAGCGCAATGGTGACCTCTTGCTCCTCCCCGGGGGCAAGCGCCACCTTCCGGAATCCCCGGAGAGTCGCGCGGGGCGTCGGAAATTCCTGCGGCGGTGGGATGAGATACAGCTGCACGGTGGCGATGCCGAAACGCTCTCCACTGTTGGCAATCCGCACCGTTGCCGAGA
>CAZNRF010000201.1:4397-6674 GCA_964575075.1 uncultured Spirochaeta sp.
CCCTCCGCCCCCGGGTACCACGCCATGAGCACCGCGTCGGCGAGCTCATGAATCTCCCCGAGGGCCAGGGCGCTTCCACCGGTGACAACGGCGACCACCGGAGTGCCCCGTTCCTTGATGCGTCGCAGGAACGCCGCCTGGCCCTCCGGCAACCTTAGGTCTGAGCGATCACCCTTTTCGGTGGAGGCGATCGCGTCTCCCTCTTCTCCTTCTAGGGTTCCGTCGAGCCCCAGAAACACGATCGCAACGTCGCTGGCGGCGGCTTCAAAGACCGCCCAGTCCACCGGATTCGGCTTCTCCCGATCCAACAGCGCCCCGCGGCGGTAGTCGACAGCGACTCCCGGCGGCACACGATTGACGATCCCTTCCACCGGCGTCACCACCGCGGCGGTGAGGCCGTAATAGTTCCCCAACAGCGCCTCGGGATTGAAGGCATTGGGGCCGGTCACGTAGATGCGAGAAAGGTCCTCCCGGAGGGGAAGCACACCGTTGTTCTTGAGCAGAACCATGGAGGCCACGGCGGCTCGGCGCGCCACGACGCGGTGCCGGGGAGAGTCCACCGCGATTTGCGCAAGTTCCGCCCAGGGGTCGCCGTCATCCCCGGCGATTACCGCGGTACCACCCGCAGATGAATCCCCGCATTGGTTCAGTATGCCCAACTTAAAGCGGGTAATCAGTAGCCTGCGAAGCGCCCGATCGATCGCCGCCTCCTGGAGCAGTCCGTTTCGCACCGCCTCCAGCGCGTACCGGTAGGTGGACCCGCAGTTGAGATCGCACCCCGTGTTAATCGCCAGCGCCACCGATTCCTGCGGAGAGCCGGTCGTCCCGTGGTGCTCGTGAATATCTCTAATCGCCCAGCAATCGGATACCACATGGCCGGTGAAGCCCCACTCCTCCCGGAGAATCGTTTGGAGCAGCGTCGGACTCGCGCAGCACGGTTGTCCATTGGTACGGTTATAGGCTCCCATCACCGCTTCCACCCGAGCTTCCCGCACCAACGCCTCAAAGGCGGGCAGGTACGTCTCTCGAAGATCCCGCGCCGTCACTCGAGCATCAAACTCATGCCGCAGGGCCTCCGGTCCGCTGTGGACCGCGAAATGCTTGGCACAGGCGGCGGCCTTGAGAATCCCGTGCCGCATCTGCTGGATTCCCTGAACAAAGGCGACACCCATGCGGCCGGTGAGGAACGGATCCTCGCCATAGGTCTCCTGACCGCGGCCCCACCGGGGATCCCGAAAGATATTGATGTTTGGTGTCCAGAAGGTCAGCCCCTGGTATTGCCCCCGACGGCCGGCGGCCTGGGCGGCGTAGTACTTGGCGCGCCCCTCGTCGGAGATAATTCCCGCCACTTCCCGCAGGAGTTCGGTATCAAAGGTGGCAGCCAGACCGATCGCCTGAGGAAAGACGGTAGCTCTCCCGGCGCGGGCAACGCCGTGCAGGCACTCGTTCCACCAGTTGTACTGCGGAATCCCCAGCCGCTCGATGCCGGGGCTTTCGTGAAGGAGTTGCCCCGCCTTTTCCTCGAGCGAGAGACGGGAGATCAGGTCGTCGGCACGTTCTTCCGGGGTGCGCGTGGGATCCTTCCAGATGTGGTGATCATTGCTCACGGTGTATCTTCCTTTCTGTGGTTTCCGGGCCGCTTCAGCCTTTGATTGCTCCAATGGTCAGTCCGCGAATGAGCGCTTTTGAGAAGACGACCACCACGATGAGAATGGGAATTACAGAGATGGTGATTCCCAAGTAGATCGCGCCAAAGTTGGTCTCATACAACCCGCGAATGTTGGAAATCACCACCGGCATGGGAAATCGACGTTCGGAACTGAGCAATACCAGCGGTGTAATGAGATCGTTCCATTTGAAGACGAAGGTGAAGATCGACATCGTCGCCACCGCGGGCATCGCCAACGGGAGGATGAGTCGGGAGAACGTATAGAACTCGCCCGAGCCGTCTACGATCGCCGCCTCGATGAGGGAGTCTGGGATACTCGCCTCGATATAGGAGCGAACAAAGAACACCATGCCCGCATTGGCAATCATGGGTAGAATGAGTGGTGGGTAGGTATCGATCATGCCGATTCTCACCATAAGGTCGTGGTAGCCAATCAACCCCAGTTGTTGTGGAATCATGAGGGTCGCCAGCACAATCCAGAATAGGATTTCTTTAAAGCGAAAGTTGAACTTGGCGAAGCCGTACGCCGTCATCGCTCCAAAGAATGCCGAGAGGATTACCGACGGCGCCGTGATGATCACGCTGGCGTACAATCCTTCCCAGCTGGT
>CAZNRF010000202.1:0-6667 GCA_964575075.1 uncultured Spirochaeta sp.
GGGGCTGTGAGATGGTGATTTTCTCCCCATGCAGACACGCCTCGCCCGCGGCGTTTGCGCCGTACGACTTCCCGTAGCTGCTCATCATCAGCTCGGTTCGACCGGCACCCATGGGACCGCACAATCCGAGGATCTCGCCCTTTCGCACGTGAAAGGAAGCATTATCAACCACCTTCTTGTCATGGTACTCCGGGTGGTGAACGGTCCAATTCTTGACCTCAAAAACGACATCACCGATATTCGGCGTCTTCTCCGGATAGAGGGCGTTCATCTCGCGGCCGACCATGTCCTTGATCAGCATGGACCGCGTTACTTCCTGAGTTCGGGCATCGTAGGTGTTGATCGATTTCCCATCACGCATGACGGTGATTTCGTCGGCAACTCTCAAAACCTCGTTCAGTTTGTGTGAGATCATGATGCACGTCAGGCCCTCGTTCTTGAGCTCAACGATCAGATCCAGGAGCTCCTCGCTCTCATCATCGTTCAGAGAGGCGGTGGGCTCGTCCAGGATAAGGATCTCGGTATTCTTGGAAAGCGCCCGGGCAATCTCCACCAGTTGTTGCTTCCCGACACCCATTTTGCTCACCACCGTCTCCGGCGGTTCTTTCAGTCCGACACGATCAAGATAGTGGTGCGATCGTTGCAACAAGTCATCCCAGTTGATCACACCCAAGCGAGTCTTTGCGTGCCCGAGAAACATATTCTCATAGATCGAAAGATAAGGACTCAGCGCGAGTTCCTGGTGAATGATCGTTAAACCCACCTTTTCACTGTCGCGGACGCTGCGAAAGTGGGTTTCCTGACCATGAACCAGGACGGTTCCTTCATAGCTTCCTACCGGGTGAACACCGCTAATGACGCCCATGAGCGTGGATTTGCCGGCACCGTTTTCACCACAGATACCGTGGATTTCACCCTTCTTTACGCGAAAGTTCACGTCGTCGAGGGCGCGGACGCCGGGAAATTCCTTGGTAACGTGCTGCACTTCCAGGATTGTGTCGTTACTGGTACTGCTACTGGCATTCATTTCTTGTATGTCCTGATAAACGAGAACTCGGTCCCGGGGGACCCGGCGTATCCGCGCCGGGCATTGCCCGAGACCGAAATCTGAAGATTCGCCTCGATTTACTCGAAGTCTTCGGCAGAATAGTATCCGCTACCGACCATGATCTCTTCCCAGTTGTCCTGGTTCACGTTCACCGGCTCCAGCAGGTAAGAGTTTACAACCTTCATGCCGGTGTCGTAGGTCTCGTCATCGAGACGAGCACCGTCGATCTCGGGGGTGCTTTCTCCTTCGAGCAGCGCATCAGCAAGCGCAACGGCGCCCGCTGCCAGGTCGCGAGTGTCTTTGAAGACCGTCATGTGCTGTCGTCCATCGGCGATCGACTGCACGGAGGAAAGCTGCGCGTCCTGTCCGGTAACAACCGGCAGCGTTTCGGTGGTGTCGTACTTGTCATCAGCCGAAAGCGCCTCGATGATGGCCTGAGCCAGCGTGTCATTGGGAGCCAAGACCGCGTCCAGCGTCACATCCAGAGCGTCGTTGCTCAGGAGGTTCTCCATGCGAGCCTTGGCAACTTCCGCGCGCCAGTTCTCGGTCGCGATTCGCGTAAAGGCGGAGTCGTCGGAGGACATCGGAGCGGGACCAACTACCTCAAGTGCACCACGTTCAACATGGGGGGCCAGAATCGACATCGCGCCATCGAAGAAGAAGTTGGCGTTGTTGTCGGTGGGGGATCCGGCAAAGAGAGTGATGTACTTCGGATCGTCGCTGTCGACGTTCTGAAGGTCCAGCGCCTCTTCAATGGCCTGTCCCTGGAACTCACCAACCTTGAAGTTGTCAAAGGTGATGTAGTAGTCGTACGCATCGGAGCCGGTGATCAGGCGGTCATACGCTATGACGATGATGCCCTCTTCAGCAGCCTCAGATACAACCGAGTTTACCCCTTCGTTGATGTTACCAACGATCAGTACGCGAGCACCCTTCGTGATGAAGTTCTGGATCTGCTCGTTCTGGAGTCCCTGGTCGGCATCGCCGTAGGTCACCTCTGCGGTATATCCCAGCTCCTCGGCACCTTCAAGCAATGCAGCACCATCACGCTGCCAACGCTCTACGTGCGTCTCCGGCATGGCGATACCAATATCGAGCATACCTTCGCCCTGCCCACTGGCAAAGACCATTCCTGCCGCCATCATGACTGCAAGCGTTGTAAGAACAATTCGTTTCATAAACACTCCTTTGTGTTTGGGATTTACTGTATTGTGGCCCGATCTTGAGGTGGTGGATACAGGAAAAATCGTGCCGCTTCTGTACTGGTTTCACAATACCGCGTTGTTCACGCGCAGATCAGCACTCATTTGACATTAGTTCTGTCCAGTCGCGCCGTTGCGGTCGATCGTTCGATACACGTCTTCCGCACTGTGAAACCCATCGCGAATAATCGTCTCGTCCATGTTCCAACTGAAAACAGCCTGCGGATCCTCTACGTAAAAGGGAATCTCCGTACCACTGCCGTTGGTAGCATAGCGATCCGGCTCAGGTGCTTGGTTCTCGGCAATGGCTACGGCGATCTGCACCGCTCGCGTGGCCAACTCGTGAATCGGCTTATACACGGTCATCAGCTGGAGCCCTTCTACAACGCGCTGCGTAGACAGGAGGTCTGCATCCTGCCCTACCACGGCCACTTCACCGGCCATTCGGCGTTCGGACAGAAGTTGTATCGCTGCATTGGCAATTTGGTCGTTTGCGGCCGATATCGCGTCGATATCGGTGGTGCGGTCTAAAACCTCGCTGATCCGCTCCAGCGCTTCATCGGAACTCCACGCTTCCAGCCAGATTTCGTCTATGATCTCTATATCGCCGTGCTCGACATAAGGATCGAGAACCTGGTGGAGACCGGAGTTAACGCGATAGCTATTGTTGTCCCGGACGGAGCCGTTTACGATAAGATATCGCCCGGTGGGCACCGCATCGGTGAGCGCTTCACCAAAGAGGCGGCCTACTTTTTCATTGTCGAACGATATGAACGCGTGCACCGGCGCATCCTGTATCAGTCGGTCATAAGAGATTACGGGAATATCGCGCTCGTTTGCGGCTCGCACCACCCCCGCCAACATATCGGTATCGTGGGGAAGAACTACCAGGACATCGATGTCCTGAGTAAACAGATAGCGAATTTGCTCGATCTGCGCCTGGGTACCACCGGCAGACATCTGCAGGAGAACTTCAGCACCAAGCTCACTCGCAGCACTGTTAAACACCTTGATATCTTTGTTCCACCGCTCGATGATAAAGGTATCCGTGGCTACGGAGAACCCGATACGCACCGGCGATCCTTCAGAGTTCTGCAATTGCCGATCGTCACGCTCGTCGGACCTCCCCGAGCAGGATGCAAAGATACTCAAACCCAGCACAGTTACGGCGATCAGGACAGCGCGTCTATTCATCGGACGGCGTACTCCGGGCCAGATGCGTGGGTGAGACACCTTTGAACTTCTTGAAGATCCGACTGAAGTAGTTGGGATCGTGGTATCCCACCGCATAGGCGATCTCCTTCACTGAATGGTGTCCTTCTTTCAGCATCCCTTGGGCCGTTTCCAGGCGGATTGAATTGAGATAGTCATTGAAGCTGGTCCCCGCATGCTCGGAGAACGCCCGACTCAGGTAGCCTGCGGAGATACCGCAGTGTTCGGCAACCCCCGCCAACGTCAACGGTTGCGCGAAGTGATTCTCGATGTGGAGTACCGCCCGATGCAGCGCCTCCGGCCATCCGCTCCCTATTCGCCGGTTCTGTTCCTCCACGATCCGTCGCACTACACGTTGCGCCCACGCATCAACCTCCTGTCTCGTCTCTAACCCTGCCACATCGGCTACCGGATCCGCGATAGAGAGCGATACCGACCCGTCTCCAACTCGATCATCAAACGCTTCAAGTAATCGCTCGAGCGCCGATGCCACCCGATTCTTTGCTACCGGGAAGCTCTCCACGGCAAAGACCTCATCAGAAAGCATCTCGTACCGGGTCACGGCATCATCGGCACTCCGAGCACGAGCAACCGCCCGTTGCAGCCCCCGCCCCAGATCTCGTACCGTCCGGACCTGCCGACTGGACTCCTCCGCGGCGGGTAGTGCCGCCAGCGCTTCATCGCAGGAACGAAACAGCTCATCGTACGTTCGACGACTGCCCACACCAACCGCCACTGAAGAGGAGAACCCTACCAATCCCTCGATGATACCACGGATATAGCGTTCAAGCGTCTCCGGCCCAACGGATTCAGCCACGTATACCAGCAGGCGATGCATGTACTCTCTCCATAGGCACCGATACCGCCGCTCTATTTTGTCTACCACTTTGGGATACAGGCTTCGATCCGGGAGATCTATGGCTACAACCACCCCGGCATCGGAGTTGAGTTCAAACAACCGACGGTACCGCGCCCAGGTGGCGTCATCCATGGGCTTCCAGGTGAGAAGCAGCATGAAGTTGTCTTCTTCCCGAGACAGGGCCGCCGCTCCCTGTTCCACCTCTTCAAGGCGCTGATTCAGTCGAGACCGTTCAGCGTCGAGGTGGTCTTTGGCACGAAACAGCGTCTCCATGAAGCGTTTTCTCGAGACAGGCTTTACCAGGTATGCGAAAACCCGCAGCGGGATCGCCCGTTGGGCGAGATCAAAGCGCTCATAAGCGGTGGAGAGGATGTACAGGGTATCGGGAAACTCGCGCTGCAGCTCCCGGATCGTATCGATCCCATCCATACCGGGCATTGCAATATCCATCAGCACCACGTCCGGACGCTGCGCCTGAGCGACCGCCAACGCTTCTCCGCCGGACCGGGCGGTACCGCACACCTCGAAATCATCTAACCCCGACTCGATCAGATAGGCATAGCTCTCGAGAACCGGTTCTTCATCATCTACGATCAGAACGGAATAGACGGCGTCACCTCCATATTGATTCGAATGGTAATTTCCGTGCCTTCTCCGGCGGTGGTGCTGATTGAGATCACATCATCCTGCTCCGGGAAAATGAAATACAACCGATGAATCACGTTCTCCAGCCCCATCACCTTGGAATCATGATCAACATCGCGACTGTGTCGCTCCAGCAGCCGGGTCGCCGTATCCGGATCGATACCGATGCCATTATCCCGCACCCGAAGATATACCATAACGCCCTCTTGCCAGATACGCACCTCGATCTTTCCGGCCCGGTCAATTCCCTTGAACGCATGAATCACCGAGTTCTCCACCAGTGGCTGAAGCATGAGAGCCGGAACGGTGCAGGAGTCGAGCAGTTCTTCCGGGACGTGCAGCGCAAAATCCAAAGACCGAGGGAAGCGGATTCGCAGGATGTAGACGTACGCTTCCAGCCCTTCGATTTCCCGCCGCAGCGGCACGAGCAGGTTCCGTTCCCGCATATTGTAGCGGAAGAACTGCGCCAGATGCTCCATAAAATCCGCCGTCTTCTCAGCGTCTTCCATGATCGCGAGCTGCACCCCGGTGTTGAGGGTATTGAACAGGAAGTGGGGATTCATCTGGGCCTGCATCGTGTACAGCTCCATCCGCTTGAGAAGCTGCTCCATCTTCAGGTTACGAACCCGCTCCTGCATGTAGCCTTGTTCTATCTGTTGTTGGCGATTCAGTTCCCCGATGTACTGCCGAATATCATGTTTCATCGTATTAAAGGCCGAAATCACCGCCGCGAGCTCGCGCACCGTGTTCACCTCGATGTCCTCAACATCGAAATTACCGCCGGATATCTCTCCCGCCATGACGGCGAGTTGGTTCATAGGATCGGTTACCCGGTTAATCGAGATAAGAATCCACAGGGTGGAACCAAAAAAGGCCAGTATGATAACCGAGAGATTCCAGAACAGAAGCTCCCGGGAGGTCTCGATGATCTCCTCGTACCGGGCAAGCTCGCCCCGCAATCCCGCCAGGCTAATCGCGTCGATACGTTCCACGATATGATCGTTGAGCCGGACCATCTCATCGTAGAGCTCGGTGTACTCTTCGATCGCTCGAGCGCGCTTGAGGTCAATCGCCTCTTGAAGAAGATTCAGATACGATTGCAGCAACGAATAGATCTCCCGTTGCGCCAGAACAACAGGGTCGGAGCTCAGCGGAACCTCCACGGGAATCATGGAGCGCAGCACCTGCTCCTCCACCAGGAGCCGTGACAGCGCCTGAGAGGAGCGACTGGAGAGGTAGTTCAGCAGAGGAGTGCGAATTGCGGTCACCTCCTGCTGCAGCTCCTGAAAATCTCGCTCTACCTGAAACTGATCGTTCACGATTTGCTGCATTCGCACCGTGGCAAACAGAATATAGATAGTCGAGGCGATTACCATGGCAAGGCCGATAATCGCCGAGTAGATCAACTGTCCCCTGAGCGAGTTCCGAAGGCGCATTATGAGTTGCTCCGAATAACCTCAACTCCCGTATCCACGTAGCCGGGAGCGTTTCCCGTTTCCATAAGTTCCGCCAGCACCCGAACCGCTTCGATTCCGATGCGTTGCGGATTCACCGCCACGGTGGCATCCAACACGCCCCGGTCCAGGTGGTCCAGAATCGCATCGGTCACGCCAAATCCGATAACCTGGACATCCCCTACCAGATTCAGATCGATAATCACCTGCAACGCCGCAAGGGTATCGTCGGTATCCGTGAAGACTA
>CAZNRF010000203.1:0-6616 GCA_964575075.1 uncultured Spirochaeta sp.
AAGCGAGGCGAATCAGGAGCGTGCACGCGCTACACGTTCCCGGCGGTCGGGGAGGAGATCACCTCAATCCCGGAAGCTGCCACATTGCAGGCCGCGGTTGCGGAGGGCGCGTGCGCCGCCGGGGCTCCGGGAGCGGCCTGCGCGCCGGCACTCACCGAACCGGCTGCCAGCGTGGAAGCCACCATTACCGCTCCTCCGTTCTGCATCGCCTGGGGATGGACCACGATGGGCTGGGTATAGACCGGATTGGTTTCGGATTTTCGCTTGAGGGTGAGTTGCGTGCCGTCTTGGTCCAGTTTGAGCTCGGTGAGTGAGCTCTCATTGAAGGTATCAATGAGGGTGATGATCTCATCAAGGTTCATGTAGCGCCTCCCTTGGCTTCTTTCGGAAGCTATCACGCGCGCTTCCCTAAAGTCAATTAAACGGTCCGCGACCGATAAAACTTGTATTGTGGTTCCCTGTCGGGGTAGTATGCAGCAATGAATATCACATCACTCTTACCTCACCGTTCGCCGTTCCTCTTCGTCGACGAAATCGAGTCCGCCTCGGATGAACGAATCGTGGGCACCAGAACATTTCCCGCCGACGAGCCGTTTTTTGCCGGCCATTTTCCTGAGTACCCTGTGGTCCCCGGGGTTATTCTCGTGGAAAGCATGGCGCAGTGCGGCGGCGCCGGGATCCGTCAACTGGGAACCCTCGGAGAGAAACTGTTCTTTCTTGCTTCCGTGAACAACGTGAAGTTTCGCCGGCAAGTGCGCCCCGGTGAGACCGTTAGCATGGAGATCGAAAACTTGCGAATCACGCCGAATATGCTGAAGCAAAAGGGTCGCGCTCTGGTGGCGGGCGAACTCGCCTGTGAGGCGGAGTGGATGTGCCTGGTGGGAGATGCGCCGCAATGATTGCACAGGAAACGGTTCCGAAACGACTCCGACAACGAAGCCAGGATCATAGTGAACGTCCCTTCAGTTGGACGAAAGACACCGACGGCGTGTTTCAGCCGACCACGTTTGCCCAGATGTGGGATACCGTCGGCCGCATCGGCGCCGGCCTTCACGCGCTGGGGGTCTCCCGAGGTGACCATGTGGGAATCATGAGCCACAATCGGGCGGAGTGGATCTTCTGCGATCTGGCGATCCTCGGTGTTGGGGCGGCGGACGTTCCGCGGGGTGCAGACTCCACGGCGGAAGAAATGGCCTACATCATCGGCCACGCCGACTGTCGGATCGTGATCGCCGAGGACCCCACGCAGTGCGAGAAGATACTTTCCCGGCGAGAAGATATTCCCCTGCTAGAGCGGATCGTACTGTTTGATGATTATGCCTCTCCCGCCGAGCGGCCGGAAGCGGAGGGCGTGGTGATCTCCTCCTACCAGGAACTGCTCGAAGAAGGAGACGCCGCGGGTGAAGCGGGGCGTTCCGCCTTCGAGAATGCGGTTGATGAGGGAACCACCGATGAGCTGGCCACCCTACTCTACACCTCCGGGACCACCGGTGAGCCGAAGGGGGTCATGCTGAAACACCGCTCATTTCTGTTTCAGATGGACCGTATCGAGAAAATTCTCTTTCTCACCCCGGAGGACATCTTTCTCACGGTACTCCCGGTATGGCACTCCTTTGAGCGCGCCGTGGAGTATATCTGCCTGAACTACGGTGCCAGTCTGGCCTACTCCAAACCGATCGGGAAGATCATGCTCGACGACATGGCAAAAATTCGGCCTACATGGATGACTTCGGTTCCTCGTATTTGGGAGGGTATCCGCGGCGCGGTGCTGCGGAACGTGTCCAAACAGAGCGCGGTCAAGCAGACGTTGTTTCACTTCTTTCTTGGCATCGGCGAGATGCACGCGGATCTGGCCAATACGTTTCTAGGTCGCCTCCCCCGCTTTCAGAAGCGCAACCGAATCGTAGACGCCGCGGTCGCGGCGATACCCCTGATCCTGCTGACACCGCTAAACGCGCTGGGGGGCGTGTTGGTGTTCAAGAGCCTCCGGCAACGGCTTGGTGGGCGCTTTATTGCCGGGGTATCCGGAGGCGGGGCACTTCCGCCGTATGTGGACAAGTTCTTTCAGGCGGCAGGCATCACCGTTCTCGAGGGATACGGGCTTACCGAGACGGGACCTGTTCTGGCCGTACGGGAGCAGAAGCGTCCCGTGCCGGGAACGGTCGGCGCGCTCCTCCCGGACGTGGAGTACAAAGTCCTGGGCGAGGACGGCCGCGAGCTAGGTCCCGGACAGAAAGGTGAGCTTCACGTGCGGAGCCCGCAAATCATGGAAGGGTACTACAAAAAACCGGAAGAAACCGCCCGGGTGCTCACCGAAGACGGCTGGCTCAACACCGGCGACCTGGTGCTGTTCACCTATGATCGCGAGTTCCGAATCGTAGGCCGCCCGAAAGAAACGATCGTCCTCCTGGGTGGCGAGAATAACGAGCCGCAACCGATTGAAGACGCGATTCTCCAATCAGATTTTATCGACCAGGTGATGATCGTCGGTCAGGACCAGAAGTACCTGGGAGCCCTCGTGTATCCCAACCAAGAGAAGATGCTGCAGTTTGCCCAGGATCGGGAGATCGAATTTGTTGATCAAGAGGAGCTCCGTGACGACCAACAGGTTCGGGCGCAGATAAATCGTGAGATCCAGGATCGTGTAAACGGCAAGACGGGATTTAAGGCGTTCGAGCAGGTGTTCCGGTTTGAGCTACTCCAGGAACCGTTTGAGGTAGGTGAAGAGCTGACTCAGACGATGAAGATCAAGCGATCGGTGGTGCATGAAAAGTACCACCGAACGATCTCGCAGTTGTTCTCATAAGCGCTCCGATGCCTGTCGCTCCCTCATCGGACGAAGGCATCGCGAAAGCCTTGGTTGCGCACTCGAAAGAGCACGCTTCCCTTTTCATCCTCCGCCAGGGGGCCCACGTACACGCGATACACCGAGCGGTCGCCGTTTTTCTGAGCCATGACCGCCACGGGCCACCCTCCGCTGAGAGAATCTATCGTTTGTCGAGCGCTCTGGGGGGTCGTAAAGGCCGCAACCTGCACGTACGCCGACCCACTGTCGAGGCGCTCTACCAGCGGCAATGACTCCGCCGGCGATTCGGCCTGCGGTGGAGACGCGTCCGGGACGGAATCCCCGATGGGCTCCGTTTCGGTTACTCTCGGCGGATCAGGCTCCGGGGCCTCCGCCGGCTCCTCTGGCGGTTGCGCTGGATCAGCCTCTGCCGTTGAATCGGATTCGGGTTCGGATTCCGGCTCAGGCGGCGGGTCCGGGCTGCGAAAATCCGCCGGTACCAAGCTTACGATCGCATCATCCGGAATCATACCGGGACGAAGACGTTCTTCTTCACTACGGGGCTCCTCCAGAGGCTCGGCGATTCGCTCCGTCTCCGCCACCAAGGGCAGCGCCACCTCTCCTTCTTCAGGTTCCACCACCGGCGCCGACTCACTTTGGACAACGCGATCAACATCGGAAGCGCCCTCCGGAATTATCGGGCGCACCTGTACCGGGTTTTCCGGCGGTTCTGGCGGTTGCGGCACGTTCACGGTGACACGGACATCCGCTTCCTCCGGCGGAGCGAGCGGTGGCGATTCCAGTTCCGTGAGCGGCACGGGAACCGATTCGGTGGGAGGCTCGACCGGCTCGGCAGCCTCGGAACGTTCCTCCGGGTCCTCGGATGGCGGTTCCGGCGGTTCGGCCACCGCGGTGGCCACTGCATCATCGTCCACCGCCGGGGAGTCACCGTCTGGGCTTTCAGCCATGGCCGAGTCTTCCGCGGGAGATTCCGCAGGGTCGTCTCCCTCCGCCAGCGTTTCAGGCTCCGTAGTCTCAGCCGGTTCTGTAATCTCCACCAGCTCTTCGCGGTCAGGATCTGTTCCGTCGGCGTCGGCGGCATCATCGGCGTCTGCGGTGGCTGTAGCTACGGATGGAGCATCTGCATCAGGAGGGAACACCAGCGGTGCGTTCGGATCACCAAAGGTGGCCGCCGGGTTTACATCGGGATCCGGGTGAAAAGGCAGATCCTCGTTGGGAGATACGGCGGTGAGCCCCTGCGGCTGAACGGGAGTGGCACGAAGCGTGGTGGAGTCGCCCGGCTCCAGGGAAAGCTCTTGCGCTACCGACTCGGACACCACCATGAACACCCCGGGATCGTTCATTTCCCGAACCACGACTACCCGCGCCCGCTCCCCAGTTGCGGGGTTGGTAACATCCACCGTTGAGTTGAGAGGAAAGGCACTGGATGCGGCGTACAGACCGTCTGCGGGAAACTCGTCGGGCCGTCCGACCGCGGCGGAACCCTGCCGCTCAGACTGGGCCCAGCCGGGTATCAGAACGGCGCATATCAGAATTCCGGTTACGAACCGTACCTTTGCCGTAGTAATCATCTCACTTCACCTCTGCTCTGAGTGTCGGCATAGATCACCGGCGGCTATAGTCTGCCGGGTACGCGCGTTGCGAGGCCCCGGCAGCTGTGCTATCGTCCGAGTAACAACCATGGCAGCTCGATTTTACGTATTTCAGATCCTGACCGGCGAAGAACAGCGGTTCATTACTTTGGCTCACAAGGCGCTGCTCCGCAACAAGCTCGAGGATACCCGGATCTGGTGGCCTCGAAGGAAACTCACCATTCGCCGCCGGGGGCGACAAATCCGTACGTTGGCGCCCCTCTTTCCCGGCTACCTCATCGTTGAGGCCCCCGGGATGGACGCACCCCGCCTGCGGACGATACGCAGTTGCACCGGGTTCGTTCGATTCCTGAAGACCAACCAGGACATCCGTCCGCTGGAGGGCGAGGATCTGGAGCTGGTGCGCCATTTTCTGTCCTTCGGAGAAATCGTGGAGCAATCCAAGGTGTCCTTCGATGTGAATAACCGGATCGTTGTCCAGGAGGGGCCGTTGAAGGGGCTTGAAGGCCGAATCATAAAGGTCGACAAGCGGAAAGGCCGAGCAAAGGTCCAGCTGGATATGTATGAGAACTCCTTTCGCATCGATCTCGGGTTCGAGATGATTGCCGAATCATCAAACGAAGCGGACAAGACGGAGCAGACCGGCAAGACGGAGAAGGTCTCGTGAGTTCCAGTCGGATCTATATTATCGGTGCCGGCTTTGCCGGACGGGCGATCGCCCGGGAGATCCAGGAAAAAGGCGTGATCGGGCGGGTGGTGGCGTTCCTTGACGATGACCCCCAGAAAATCGGCACGCGTATCGATAACGTACCGGTCCTCGGCCCGATCGACCAGGTGGTCTCGCTGGTAGAAAAGACGCCGGCTGATGAGGCACTGATCGCGATTCCCAGCGCCTCCCGGGAAGATCTTCGGCGGCTCCACACGACGCTTCGCCGGGCTGATTTTGCCCGGATTCGCATTCTTCCGACGGTTTCTCAGATTGTTGGGGATGATGCGCATTTTATTCAGACCCGTCAGATCGACCCGCAGGACCTGCTGGGCCGCACTCCGGTGAACATCAATCTCCGGGAAGCGCTTTCCTATCTCCGGGGGCGGCGCGTTCTCATCACCGGAGCCGGCGGAAGCATCGGCAGTGAGCTCGCCCGGCAACTCCTATCCGGCGGTGCCGAGCGACTCTATCTCCTGGGGCACGGGGAAAACAGCATCTATGAGATTGAAGCGGAGCTACGACTCCTTCAGGAAGAAGGCGTTGGAGATTCCGCCACCGTCGTTCCGATCATCGGCGATCTCGCCGATTCCGAGTATGTGCGCTTTTTATTGCGCCGGCTCAAAGCGGACGTGATTTTTCACACCGCGGCGTATAAGCACGTGCCGATGATGGAGGCCAATCCGGTTGCCGCGATCCAGAACAACGTCTTCGGTACCCTCAATCTGATCGAAGCAGCAGAGGCCGCCCATACCGGAAGACTGGTACTCATCTCGACGGACAAAGCGGTACGACCCAGCAACATCTACGGGGTGAGCAAGAATCTTGCAGAATCGCTGTTTCTCTTGCGCCCGGCGGGACGCTCGTCGCCGGATGAAACG
The DNA here is from genome assembly GCA_964575075.1 of uncultured Spirochaeta sp. GTDB lineage: Bacteria > Spirochaetota > Spirochaetia > DSM-27196 > Alkalispirochaetaceae > Alkalispirochaeta. The sequence goes on from CAZNRF010000203.1 coordinate 5,986, forward strand.
CCCGCCGGCACCGTGGTTCGCTTCGGAAACGTATTGGGATCCCGGGGAAGCATTCTCCCGCTGTTTCGCCGACAGATCGAGAAAGGTGGGCCACTGACGATCACTGATGCTCGGGCAACCCGCTTCTTTATGACGATTCCCGAGGCGGTCTCGCTGGTACTGCAGACCGCCGGTGTCGGGACGCCCGGAGAGCTCTTCGTACTTGACATGGGCGAGCCGATCAACATCCGGGATCTGGCGGAGCAGATGATTCGGTTTTTTGGTTTCACGCCAGATACGGACATTCCAGTACAGGAGATCGGCCTGCGACCGGGGGAGAAGCTTACCGAGACACTGTTCGATTCCGGGGAGGTTCCCGAGGATCAACCGTCGGAACGGATCGTCAAAGTTCGCCGCAACCCCGCCGAGCGCTCCGCCGGACCATGCTCGGCCGCCCAGCTTCAGGCCGTGATCGATCAGTTGCGCCCGGTGTGCTTCTTTGACCAATCTCGCCCCGAAGAGTATCGTAACCGCTGGAGGCTCAGGGAAGTACTGACACCCCTCTATCCGGAACTGCTCCCCCACCCGGGAGAGCCGGAATACTGATATCACCGGGAGCGGCAGACTGTGAGGGCGATTCCATTTGCACGAC
>CAZNRF010000204.1:0-6607 GCA_964575075.1 uncultured Spirochaeta sp.
ATTCTTGGCCATTCCAACCTCGAAACACGCCTGACCAAAGAGTGCACCCTGCTGGTCACCGATTGCTGCGGCCACGGGAATCTGCGCACCACCAAAGGTCTTCTCATCGGTGTGGCCATAGATCTCGCTGGAAGGCTTCACTTCCGGAAGCATCGATTTCGGCACGCTCAGTTCTTTCAGGAGCTTATCGTCCCACTGCAACGTCTTGATGTTGAACATGAGAGTTCGAGATGCATTGGAATAGTCGGTGACGTGAACCTTCCCACCGGTGAGCTTCCAGATCAGCCAGGTGTCGACCGTTCCAAACAGCAACTCGCCTTTGTCGGCTTTTTCGCGGGCACCGGGAACGTTGTCCAGCATCCACTTCACTTTCGTTCCGGAGAAATAGGCATCAATGACGAGCCCGGTGTTCTCTCGGACGTAATCCTCGAAACCGTCGGCCTTCATCTGATCACAGATACCGGCGGTTCGGCGGTCCTGCCACACGATACCGTTCATGATCGGCTTTCCAGTGGCCTTCTCCCATACGATCGCGGTTTCACGCTGGTTGGTGATACCGATACCGGCCACATCTTCCGGTTTGGCGCCGGCTCGCTCAATCACCTGCCGGGCAACACCACTCTGGGATCCCCAGATCTCCATCGGATCATGCTCAACCCAGCCCGGCTTGGGGTAAATCTGGGGGAACTCCTGCTGTGCAACCGAGACGATCTCGCCGTCGTGGTCAAACAGGATTGCTCGGCTGCTGGTGGTACCAGCATCAAATGCCATCACATACTTCTTAGCCATAGTCTTTCGACCTCCACTTTGCTTTTGGTTTCTGACTCTATTCGGAATTCAGATTCAGGATGTGGCGGGTACGATACATACTCACCACCACACCGGCAGATGCCGAAGAATGAAAGGGATTAGCCGTTCTCCCCCGGCAACGGCCGGATGGACCGGGAGTGCTGTTCACCCTGCCCGGTCCAGTCCAATTGTCACTTTTACAGGTTCTGCACAAAGACCCACAGGAACGAACCGAGTACACCACCGATGATCGGCCCAACAACCGGCACCATGGCGTATCCCCAATCGCTGTCGCCTTTTCCCTTGATCGGAAGCACCGCGTGGGCGATACGAGGTCCGAGGTCACGAGCGGGGTTGATCGCATATCCGGTAGGTCCACCGAGGGACAGACCGATCGAAAAGATCAGAAAACCGGTAACGAACGGGCCCATTCCAGCATCTACCGTCTCTACCAGACCCTGAGCGCCGCCCATGGTATGGCCGATACCAAGAATGCCGAAGAGAAGCATTGCCGTACCGACGATCTCAGTCACCATGTTCCAGCCGGTATTCCGGATTTCCGGGCCGGTAGAGAACACTGCCAGTTTGGCACCGGCGTCTTCGGTAGCATCAAAGTGCTGCTTGTAGGTGATGTATACCAGAACGGCACCGATAAACGCACCAACCATCTGAGCTACGATGTAGCCGGGAACCAGCGCCCACTCAAACTGACCGATCGAAGCGAGCCCGATCGTAACCGCCGGGTTGATGTGTGCGCCGGAAATCCATCCGGTGACGTACACGGCCATCGCAACTGCGAGACCCCAACCAGTGGTGATAACGATCCAGCCGCTCGAGTTACCTTTGTTCTTATTCAGAACAACGTTTGCGACAACGCCATCACCGAGCAGGACCAGAGTCATCGTTCCGACGACCTCGGCAAGGTACATTGCCATTGGAGTGAAATCCATGTGTGCCTCCAAACAAAATAGGGATTTGTTACGGTGGTACAACGCCCACTGACGTTTGTAACCAACGTTAAGAAAATGCTACACCCGGACTGAACAGCCGTCAACAAAAACTTTTGCAATTGTCCGGCGTGGGGCTGTGGTATACTAATTTGTTTCTTTATAGATATTTACAATACCAGGCATTCCGGTAAACGATAATGGGATCCAGAAAGGCCCCGGTCCGATCCCTGAACTGAACTTTTGTAACTTTTTCGTTGACAGACGTTCAGACCGGGTCTACCCTGAATGTGTAAGAAGAAATCCCTACAAAGAAGTTGAGGTGACGTCGTGAATGAACGAAACTACGACGTGGTGATTATCGGTGCCGGAATTGTCGGATCCATGGTCGCCCGCGAGCTTTCCAAATACGAGCTCTCCGTAGCCGTCTTGGAAAAAGAAGCAGATATCGGCATGGGCCAGAGTACTTCCAACAGTGCGATCGTCCACTCCGGGCATGATCCAGAGCCGGGGACGATGAAAGCGAAGTTGAATGTCCGAGGCAACGAACTATGGTATCAAATCGCTCCTGATTTGGAAATTCCGTTAGAAAACACCGGAGCATTGATCGTCGCGGTCGGCCCGGAAGAGCAGAATGGACTGTATCCCCTTCTGGAGCAAGGGCAGAAGAACGGCGTTAAGGGTCTCGAGATTCTCAGCCGTGAGCAGGTCCTGGAAATGGAGCCGCATCTGAGTCCGGACGTTACCGGGGCGCTGAGCACCCCTACCGCAGGCGTGGTTGACGCATTTCAGGGCGTGTTGGGAGCCGCCGAGAATGCCGCCACCAACGGAGTTGAGTTCTTTCTCGACACTGAGGTTCGCGGCGCCGTTGTTGAGGATGGTGCGCTCAAAGCGGTCGAGACCAGTCAGGGCCGGTTCAACGCCTCCTGGTTTATCAACGCCGCAGGAGTTCACTCCGACGAAATTCTACACATGGTGGGGGATCGTCCGGACTTTGAGATCACCGCCCGCCGAGGCGAGTATTTCGTGTTTGATGAGTCGACGTTTCGCGTCAATAACGTGCTGTTTCCGATGCCCAGTAAGAAGGGAAAAGGCATTCTGGTAACCACAACCACCCACGGAAACACGATGATCGGCCCCAACAGTGATGCGATCGGAAATAAAGAGGATCACTCGGTTACCGAATCGGGCATGCATGAGATCCTCGAAGGCGCCAAGAAACTCGTGCCGATGGTCTCGCCCCGAGGCGTAATCGCCACATTCGCGGGCTTGCGTGCTACCGGTAACTACAAACCCGATGGTCACGGCAAGGATTTCCTCATTGAGGTATCAAAAACGGTAAAAGGACTCATAAACCTGGCAGGGATTGAGTCCCCGGGATACGCCTCAGCCCCGGCGATCGGGGAATATGTGGGTGAGCTCCTTCGTGGTGAGGGGGTCTCACTCAAGGAAAAAGCTGACTGGAACCCCAAGCGGCACCGCATACCGCGCTTCAAGGAGATGAATCATGAAGAGCGGGCGGAGATTATCAAGGCGAATCCCGCCTATGGCCGCATCGTCTGCCGCTGTGAAGAGGTGACGGAAGGGGAGATTCTTGATGCGATCCACTCCCCTATCCCGGCAAAGACCTATGACTCGATCAAGCGACGCACATGGCTGGGAACGGGTCGGTGTCAGGGGAGCTTCGACTATCCCCGTACGATGGAGATTCTGGCCCGTGAGCTCGGCATGTCAATGACCGAGATTACCAAGAAAGGACCAGGGTCTGTGTTTCTGTATCGGCAAACCAAAGAGGAAGTAGTGTAATGGACATCAATACCGACTACGATGTGATCGTAATCGGCGGCGGTCCGGCAGGAATCTCCGCCGCCATCGAGGCGTACAACGAAAACAAGGGGAAGGTCCTCGTGATTGAGCGAAATGACTCGCTCGGTGGCATACTCCCTCAGTGCATTCATAACGGATTCGGCGCCATCAATTTTGGTGACGATCTCCCGGGTCCGCAGTACGCTCACCGCTATGAGACCACGCTGCGGGAGCTGCCGGTGGATATCATGCTTGATACGATGGTGGTAGATCTGACTCCTGAGTTGGACATCTACACGATGAGCAGCGAGTACGGATATCAGCACTTCCGCCCGCGGGCCATCGTACTGGCAATGGGATGTCGCGAGCGGACCCGAGCGCAGATCCGTCTCCCCGGCACGAGAGCCGCCGGAATCTATACCGCCGGTACCGCTCAGCGTCTGGTGAATATCGAGGGATATATGCCGGGCAACGAGATCGTCGTCCTGGGAAGTGGTGATATCGGCATGATTATGGCACGACGTCTCACGATCGAGGGCGCAAAGGTGCTTGGGGTTATGGAGCTTCTTCCTTTCCTCACCGGTCTGAGACGGAACTATGTGCAGTGTCTGCAGGACTACAATATTCCGTTGCACTTAAGCACTACCGTGAACAGGATTTACGGAGAGCGGCGCGTGGAAGGTATTGAAACGGTAAAAGTCGACGAGAACCTCGAACATGTTGCCGGCACGGAGGAGTTCATTAAGTGTGATACGCTGATCCTGTCCGTGGGCCTGATACCGGAGAACGAGCTCTCCCGAAAGGCCGGCGTTCAGATCGATAACCGAACCAACGGTCCCCTGGTCGATTCAGACATGGCAACCAACGTCCCCGGGATATTCGCAGCGGGTAACGTCACCGCCATCTACGATCTGGTAGACTACGTAAGCAAAGCGGGAGAGGTTGCCGGACGCAGTGCCGCCCAGTACGCGGCATCCCAGGAGAAGAATCACCACGAAGGGTCTCGGGCGATTCGTATCAAGCCCGGCGCTAATGTGGGCAGCATCATTCCGCAGCAGATCTTCATCGACGACCTCGGCGATCGCGATGTGTACTTGAGTATGAGACCCAATTCGCTCCTGGAACGAATGGTTAAGGTCGAACTCGATGCGGATTCCGAAGAGGTTATGAGCTTTCGCGAGCAGTACGCCCGCCCGGCGGAGATGATTATCCGCAAACTCAAATCCAGGGATATCGAGAAGCTCAAGGCCACTGAGACCAACGAGCTGGTAGCAAACATTTCGTAAAGGACGCGTGCAATGAGCGAAGAAAAACAAGGTGATTACCGCACCCGCACCGACATCTGCTTGCGATGTCCCCAGGGTTGCGAAGTTCAGACGATGTTGGGCCCGGATGATGAGATCCTGAACATCAGCGGAAACAAGTGCAAACTCGGCAAGGAGTATGTGGAACAGGAGATCAAAGATCCCCGCCGCGTCCTTCCTACCAGTGTAAAGGTGAAAAACGGCACGAGCCCGATGGTTCCGGTGTGGACGCCGGAGCCGATGCCAAAAGGACTGCTTCTGGATCTGGCAGCGGAATCGCGCAAGATAGAAGTGGAGGCTCCCGTTCATGTGGGAGACGTGGTCCTCGACGACTGGCGCGGACTGGGCGTCCGTTTAGTCGCCAGCGGAGAGGTCGCCCGAGCGGAGTAATGTTCCGGTTGCGGAGACATTCATCATTCGGGGAAGCCAATGCTCCGGGTGATGGTGATTCCATACATCCTCGGCCGGTAGCTTCACCGCTACCGGCCACTTTTTTGTATCCCGCCAGTTCATACACCGCCAGTTCGTAGCCCGCCAGATTCGCCGCGCTTTCTACCGGGCGCTGGTCGCCACACTAGACTTCAGCACTGAAGCCTCGGTAGTTCCGAACGAACTGTACTCGGTCAAACGCGGCGGGGTCGGCTACCTGCGCCTGACTCAAGCGACCTCTAAACTGCTCAAGCTGGCCGTACTCGTGCTCCTGCATCCACAGCTCGAGGCGGTCGTTCATTCCACGGATCACCTCTGGACCCGAGCGATACAGAACGGATGCCACCTGCACCGCGTTTGCCCCCGCGAGAATCTGCTTAATCACCGCATCACCATCATGGACGCCGGTGGACGCAGCGATATCACAGCCCACCACGCCACGCATTATCGCGACCCACCGCAGAGATAGATGGAGAAGCTCCGGAGAACTCAGTACGTTTGCCGGAACGATCTCCAGTGAATCGAGGTCGAAATCGGGATTGAAGAATCTGTTGAATAACACGAGCCCTGAAATGCCCGTTTCGGATAAAGCTCTGAGCATCGAAGCAAGAAGCGTAAAATGATAGCTCACCTTTACGGCAACGGGAATTTGAATCTGATCCTGCACCGCCTGCACGATGTCAAAATAGACCTGCTCAACCGCTCTGGCGTCGGTCGTGTGCGTATCCGAGGGCATCAGAAACACGTTCAGTTCCAGGGCGTCTGCCCCAGCCCGCTCTACCAGTTCGGCAAAGGACGTCCAGCGCCCGGCGGAAACGCAATTCACCGAGGCGATCACGGGGATTCCTACCCGCTGTTTCGCATCGTGCACCAGCTTGAGATAGGTGGTCATGCCATCCTCTTCGTCGATGAACCCCTCCATCTCTGCCGTCTCCGGGAAGGTGAACCCCGGTCGCTCCATGGAAGCGCGTCTACCGTCTAACTCTGCGACAATTTCTTCCTCAAAGAGGGACTTCAGGACTACCGCACCGGCCCCGGCGTCCTCGAGACGCCGAATGTTATCGATCGAGCCGGTCACTCCGCAGCTGCCCGCCACGATCGGCGATGTAAGAGGAAGCCCCATGTAGCTTGAACGTATATCTGTTACCATACAGATAGGCTACGCCGTGCCGGCAGGGAACGCAAGTAAAACAGTCGTACCGAACGTTTTGCGCGGAAGGTCCTCCCACAATGATAATTGACACGCCCCGAGCGCCGGTGCTATTCTTGGCGCCGATTCGGGCTGTAGCGCAGGGGTTTAGCGTACTTGTCTGGGGGACAAGGGGTCGGCGG
>CAZNRF010000205.1:0-6474 GCA_964575075.1 uncultured Spirochaeta sp.
TCCTCGTTCCCTCGGGAAACATCATGAGACTTTGACCGTTCAACAGGAGCGTCCGCAGCTTGGCAAGGAACTTGGCGGTCTGTTCTTTGGGTGCTTCCCGAACAACGGATACGCACTTGCTGAGGTACGTCACAACACGCAGTATCGGAACGTGGGCGTAGTTCCTCTTTTCCGGCGTGTTCCATGGGAAAAATCGCTCATCCCAGAACGCGCGCCACCAGGGAGAGATCGCCCACATCAGAATGACGGAGTCGATCATCGTGAGGTGGTTGGGGCAGATGAGCAGCGGCCGCTTGTCCCGACCAACCTCCGCCCGAATTTTACGCCGGACGTCCCGAAGCTCCGGGATCCGGTACGACAGAGCGTACCGGAGCAACAAAATATAGATCGGGTAAAAGAGCGGCAGCGTGAGCCGAGACAGGAAGGACTGCGTTCCAAGCCTGATATAGGTGAGCCAACCCACCTGTCGCGTTACATTCACCCCTTGATCTCCAGAATCTTGTCTACCGCGTCGCCGAGGGTTTGAATCTCGTCGGCGGCATCGTCGTCAATCTCGATTTCGAACTTGTCCTCAAAGTCGAGAATGATGTCCACCAGCCGAGCTGAGTTCACTTTCAGATCGGTGAGGATATTGGTTTCTTCCGTGGCGCCTTCCAGCGCTTCCTTGTTCACGGCGAAGGGGCCGATAATGTTCAGCACCTCATCGAATACTTCTTTTCGTGTCATGTGTCCCTCCTGAGGGAATTGATTGTTATCGCCGCGCATATCCGCGGCGCCGGTTTCCGGCATTACTGCCCGGTTTTCCATGCTACTGTTCGTCCACGGTGCGAAAAATCACACACGCGTTGACATCGCCAAATCCAAAACTGGCTTTCGCCAGCGTTTTCGCGCCGCTTTCCCGCGTCTCCCGAACGATGCGGGGGCTGAACGGCTCCAGATCGGGGTGGAGATCCTCACAATTCACCGATCCGTGGACGAAACCCCGGTCCAGCTGAAGCAGGGATGCCACGCACTCGATGCCGCCGGCCGCACCCAACGCATGCCCCACCAGCGACTTGGTTCCGTTAAGAAGAGGAATCGAGTCCGGTGTGAGATCCAATGCGGCTCGCCAGTTTTCCACTTCCAAGGGATCCGCCATCGTGCCGGTCAGGTGGCCGTTGACCACCTCGATCTCGTCCGCTTCAATCCCGGCGTCACCGATGGCGGCGCGGATGCAGCGACGGACACCCTCCGGATTCGGGGCGGTCATGCTGCCGGTCCCGCGTTGGCCGCCGCTGTTAATTGCTCCCCCGAGCACCTCCGCGTAGATGTGGGCGCCGCGCTCCTGGGCGCTTTCCAGCGTTTCCAGCATGAGGACGCCGGCGCCGGAGCCGGGGACAAACCCGCCGGTAGAGGCGCTCATCGGTCGGGAGGCGCGTTCGGGCTCCTCATTGTAGGCGCGGCTCAGCACCCGCATCGCGTCAAAGCCGGCCCAGATGTAGGGGCTATACCCCTCGGCACCGCCGGCAAGCATACGGGTGGCCCGGCCGGAGCGAATCCGCTCCGCCGCCATAATCAGCGCCTCAGTACCGGTGGAACAGGCGCTGGAGTTGGTGGTGACCTGGTTGCCCAAACCCAGCAGACCCCCGATCCGGGCGCTCACGGCGCTACTCATCGTCTGTTCTACCATCGTGCTGCCCAGGCGCTTGGTGCGACCGGCGGTTACTCCCACCACAACCTTATCGCCGAGGGTATCAACGCCGCCCACACCGGTGCCGACGATCGCGCCGGTATCCCAGTCGACCACGCCCTCTTCCGGTGGATGCTCGGGAAGCCCCGCATCCCGCCAACAGTCGATGGCGGCGATCGCGGCGTAGGTCATGGAGCTGTTCATCGCCATGAGCACATCCGGCGAGAAGTATTCCGTCTTGATCTCGTCAATACCCTGGGGAACGCCGCCTACCTGGCATCCGAACTTGAGCTCCTTAAGCTCTTCTACAAACCGGATTCCCGTGCGGCCCTCCCGGAGCGCCTGTTCAAAGTCGTCCAGGCCGTGTCCGTTGGGCGCCACGACGCCCATGCCGGTTACAACCACCCGGGGCGCTCCGTCGGCTCGGGCGCTGCCGTTACGTACCTTCGCTGTCATCTCGTACTCCTATTCCCGAAGCGGTGGTCCGCGCCACCATTACCCCGTCCTGGTTGGTCATCGTCACCTGTGCGCGGAGCTTGCGCCGCCGCCAGAAGACCAGTTCGCCATGAATGTCTACCGTCTCTCCCGGGAGCACACTTCGCGTAAACTCTACCTCCGCATCGGAGAAGAGGGTGAGCCACCCGTGCTGCTGTTCCGGCGGCATCTCCCGGGCCACCAGGTAGATTCCCTGGCAGACCACGCCCACCTGGCACATTGATTCCAGGAGAATTACGCCGGGAGTCACCGGATTCCCCGGAAAATGGCCCGCATAAAACACCTCGTCCCGGCGAAAGGTGTATCGCCCATGAATGCTCTGCTCGTCTACGGCGATGATTTCATCCACAAATCGAAACGGTCGCTGTTGTGGGAGCCGTTCCAATAGCTCTGCCGGCGTCAGTATCGTACTCATTTACATCTTCCCCCCGCGGGAGTTCTCGCTGGGGTTGGGATAGTCGGGATATTGAATACCCTGAAAGATTCCAACCTTGGCGTCCGTAATGAGGTAGATCACCTCGCCATCCACCGATACCTGGGCGCTTCCCAGCGCCACGGCGCTGCCTGAGGCGGGAAGATCGGCGTAGCGACGAATATCCACCTCGTAGCGCACCACCGTGTTGTGGGGTCGGATCTGGCCCTGAAACTCAACTTCCTTGACCCCCAGCGCTCGGCCGAATCCCCGCGCCCCCCGGAGCCCGGCGTACAATCCGATCAGTTGCCACACCGCATCAACTCCCAGGCATCCCGGTTGCACCGGATCGTTGCGAAAATGGCACTGAAAGAACCAGGCATCCAGGAGTACATCCTGCTCCGCCACGATGCGCCCCCGGTTCCCCCGGTGGGCCACCTCGGTGATGCGGTCAAACATCAACATCGGCGGTGCCGGAAGGCGGGCCAACCCCTCCGCCGGCGGGTCTTCCACCAGCGTTCCCCAGGCGATCGCCAGAATCTCCTCTTTCGAGAAGGATTCCCGCTTGAGATAGTCGTCATACTTCATGAGGCGGTTACCTCCAGGGTTACGGCGCCCCAGGTAAGTCCGGCTCCCACCACCGCCAGCAGGATCTCATCTCCCGCTTCAAAGCGGTCCCAATTCTGAGAGACCACCGCCGGTGCCCCCGCGGCGCCGCAATTGCCGAACTCCTGGACGTTGGACAAGTGTCGTTCGGGCTGAATGCCGGCGCGGGACACCACCGACTGCAACATGAGCAGGTTCGCTTGGTGCCCCACAAACCAAAAGTCGTCACGGGTGAGGGTGGTGCGGAGGTCTTTCACGCATTCGCCGGTCTTGCGAATCGCAAAGCCCTGCACTGCGGGACCGTTCTGGTCGAAGTAGCCACCATTGGGAATGACCACTTTCCGCCAGTTGTCCGGGTCGGAGCGCAAGAGCGACGAGCCGAACCGGAAGCGCCCCGCAACTCGGGGTGAGACCACCGCCGCTGCGGAGCCGTCACCCCACAGAACGGCGGTGTTGCGGTCGGTGTAGTCGATGGTTCGGGTGGTGTTTTCCACGTTTACCGTGAGGATGTAATCGGGTAGTGCCGCCTGCTGCATTCCCGCCAGAAAATGGAGATGCGCGGCGAAACTGGAACACGCCGTGGCAAGATCAAAGCAGGGAGCGGCGATACCCAGTTCCGCGGCGATCGAGGACGCCTCCGCCGGGGTGGTGTACTGCGGTGAACACCCCCCGGAGATCACCATGCCGATCTCTTCCGGGCCGATTCCCGCGCGCTCCATCGCCATCCGCGCGGCGTGGGCCCCACTTTCGGCGTTACTGTAGAGCGCCGCTCTTTGGGCCTCCCGGATATCCTGGTTGCGCGTCTCTCGAATGTAATCCAGGGGCAATACCGTGCGCCGCGTGCGAATGCCCACCCGCTCCAGAATCCAGGAGTCGGAGGTGCCGATATCCAGCTCCTCGAGAAACTGATTGTCGATGACGTTCTCCGGATGGAAGTGGCCCAAGGCGAGAATACTGAGGTGTTGCGGGCCGGTATCAGGATCAGGATGCGGCAATGTGTTCTCCTCCATCCGCGCGAATCAGGCTGCCGTTGATCCACGCCGCCTCATCGCGGCTCAACAGGTACACCACGTTGGCGATATCCTCCGGCGTGGTGAGTCGGCCGAAGGGGTTGCGGGACCGGGCGGCGGCTTTCATGGAGGTGCTTCCCGGAATCGCTCGGAGCGCCGGGGTGTCCGTGACGCCGGCCTGGACGATGTTGGAGCGAATGCCGTAGGGCGCGTATTCCACCGCAATTGAGCGGGAAACGGACTCAAGGGCCGTCTTTGCCGCCGAGACCGCCGCATAGCCGCGCCAGGCGATATCGTTGCCCTCGCTGGTGAGCCCGAAGACGCGGGCGTCCTCAGCAAAGAGGCCGCGGGAGAATATCGCCTGGACCCACGAGAGCATACTGGTTCCCATGCTGTAGATGGTGCGCGCCATATCCTCATCCTCAATGAGCGTGTCCCCGTACACCGGAGGCACCAGAGCAGACACGGCGTCATAGCCCTCGTCCATAAGCCGCTGGGCTACATCCCGCACGCGATCGGCAGAGGTATCAAGCTCGCCGGCGAGGCGCTCCATCAGTTCGTCGGTGCTCCGGGAAAACCCGTCGGGGATCGGGGCGATCGGTTTCAGGTTCCCGAAGGCGATTGAGTGGAGCATCACCCGGATCGGTCTGGTGGTACCCGCCTGCCGTGCCCCCTCAGCGACCGCATCCAGGGTGGCCGCAATTCCCTCCGGGCTGAGCGCGTTGAGATTCAGCGCCTGAAAGCGTGCGTCTGCCTGCAGATTGCCGCGGACCACATCAAACTCCCGTTCGATCCGTTCCATGGCACCCCGGCGGTCGCGATGAACGACGCATACTGACAGCCCCGCCGCCGCGAGCCGTTTGGCCGTGGCAAGTCCGAATCCGCTGGATCCGCCGAGAATGAGGGCCCACTGTGATGAGGAAAAATCGACCTCGTTCATATCCATACCTTTCGGGTCATGATTCAATCACTTTGTCAGCTTTCGACCGAATAAGCAACCGTCGCAGCGCCGTATGAAACGGCTGAGGATCGTGGTGGGTGGATCAGATCCCGCTCCAGAGGTGTCGGTTCAGGTCGACTCGCCCGTCGGCATCCACGGACACTCCCTCGTCCAACAGGAGGGCGCGCTGCAGTTCAAAGCCGTCCCCGGGAGGCAACGAAACTGCTCCCCGAGAGTTGATAACCCGATGCCACGGCAGCGGATTACCGGCGTCTCCGCCACGGAGCACCCATACCCCCGCCCGTGCGGCTCGGGGATTGCCGGCCAGTGCGGCAATCTGGCCATAGGTAGCCACGCTCCCATACGGAATCGCCCGGATGAGGTGTGCAATCCGGCGGGAGAGGGAGTCAGCTGGTTGTGACGGTGCCGCCGGCACCACGAATTTCCTCCATAGCCGCCTCGAAGTCGCCTTCATTGAGATTTACCGCCCGCGTGGCATCGGTAAACACGGTGGTGGTGAATCCCAGTTGCACCGCGTCCAGTGCGGTAAACTTGACGCAGTAGTCCGCCGCCAGTCCGCAGATATCCACGGCATCCACATTGTGCTCCTTCAGGATCGCTTCCAGCCCGGTGGCGCGACGGTGGTCGTTATCAAAGAAGCCGGAGTAGCTGTCGATGGCGGGATCATCACCTTTTCGGACGATGTGATCGAACCGGGCTACGTCCAGCCCGGCTGCAAATGAAGCACCGGGAGAGTGCTGCACACAGTGATCGGGCCACAGAATCTGCTGTACTCCGTACAGATCGATCACATCTCCGGGAACGTGTCCCAAATGGCGGGAAGCGAAGCTTTCGTGCTCCGCCGGGTGCCAGTCCTGGGTTGCTACAACCAGCTGGTACTGCGGCATGAGCCGGTTAATCACCGGCACTACCGCATCGCCGTCGGGGACCGCCAGCGCTCCTCCCGGTAAGAAATCGTTCTGAACGTCTACTACAATCAGCGCCTTCATAGGTAGAACATACTCATACGCCGGGGGAAATCGTCTACCCTGGGGCGTTTTCGGAGGGATTCTTATACGGAACCGCCTCATCCAGCATCGAAATCTGCGCGTGCTCGTAGGAATTGATGCGGTCCATGTTGGCGTCCAGGATTGCTTGCATGTGCCGATCAAAAAAGCGGTGGAGACTGTAGGTGGGCACCGAACGAAAGCCGCGGCGCACCTTGTGCTCGGAGCCCATACCGGGATCGAATACCCGTATTCCCTCCGAGATCGCCCATTCGATCGGGGTGTAGTAGCACACGTTGAAGTGCAGGTTGGGCCGTTCTTCCCGGGTTCCCCAG
>CAZNRF010000206.1:0-6472 GCA_964575075.1 uncultured Spirochaeta sp.
GGCGCGGACGTGGTGATCTCCCTCTCCCGCCCCGGACCGGGCACGATCAAACCGGAGTGGATCTCCCGCATGGGCGACACGCCGATCGTCTTTCCCGAGGCCAACCCCACCCCGGAGATCTGGCCCTGGGAGGCGCAGGAAGCCGGCGCCGCCGTGGTTGCCACCGGCCGCAGCGACTTTCCCAATCAGGTAAACAATTCGCTCTGCTTTCCCGGCATCTTTCGCGGCGCCCTGGACGTACGCGCCCGCACCATCAGCGACGAGATGTGTTTTGCCGCCGCCGAGGCGATCGCCGAGCGCGCCCGCCGGCATCCGGACTACGGTCCGGAGCGCATTATGCCCACCATGGAAGAGTGGGACCTCTTTGGCGACATCGCCGCCGCGGTGGGGGTGAAGGCGCAGGAGCAGGGACTTACCCAGCACATCCTCACGGCGGACACCATACGCACCGGAGCACTGAAGCGGATCGAGCGCAGTCGCCGCATGACACAGCTCCTCATGGACCACGGGGTCATACCCCCGGCACCAATCGACGACAGCGCAGGGGAGAACACCTAATGTACGAAGCACTCGTTATCGGCGGCGGTCCCGCCGGCCTGGCGGCCACCATGTACTGCATCCGCAAAGGCATGGACGTCCTCATGGTCACCGCCCACATGGGCGGCAAGTCCACGCTGGGACTCAACCTGCCGGACGTCTCGGAATACCACGTCCTCAAAGCGCGGGAGCAGGTACAGGTGTATCGCGCGCGCATCGAGTACCTCAGCCACGTATGGCGCCGTGGTCACGTAAACGTCATCACCGAGGATCCTGAGGGCTTTCGGGTCACCCTTTCGGAACTTCAGACTGAACCCAGGGCTACCGGGAGCGCTCCTGCCGACACCGCCGGCGCCGACGCGGTTGTGGGGGCGGCCGAGCGGGTCACCCTGGAGGCGGAGCAGCTCATTATCGCCACCGGCACCATCCCCCGCCCCCTGGGCGTCCCCGGCGAGCGGGAGTTCTTCGGCAAGGGCCTCGGCTCCAGCGCGATCAGTTATTCCCATCTCCTTCGGGAACGACACGCGGTGATCATCGGCGACTCGGACCGCGCCGTGGAGGCGGCGCTGGAATGCTCGCTCCAAGCGGAAACGGTCACCCTGGTGCTGGAGCCGCATGCGGAGTACTCCCACACCCACCTGCACCTGGTGGAACACCGCGACAATATCGAGATCTATAACGGCTATCGGGTGGTGCGTTTTGAGGGAGACTCATATGCGCGCACGATAGATATCTGCCGTGGTGACGCCGACTGCCCGGAGGGTCGCCCGCATAAGCGCATCACCGCCGACGCCTTCTTCGTGGAGCGCGAACCCCGTCCCAACAGCGCCCTGGTGCAAGATCTGGTAGAGCGCACACCGAAGGGTGCGATATCTATAGATGCCACCAACGCAACCAGCAACCCGCGGATCTTTGCCGCCGGGGACGTCACCACCGTGGGGGTGGAACAGATTCTGGTGGCGTTGGGAGAAGGAGCGCGAGCCGGCCTCAGCGCATACCGACGAATGACCTTGGTGGACTAACAGGGTGTGTACATAGGCTGTATACACGACGTTATTGCAACACGATTGTGGATACAGCCTCTATAGCAACTCCGTGTCTATGAGCAGCGCTGGAGTGCCGTCACCGAGAATCATCGTGCCGCCGAGGCCTGCTACGCCATGGAGCATGCGGCCCAGCGGTTTTACGACGGCCTGATGGGTATCAAATACCTTGTCCACAAGGAGGCCCATCCGGCCGGATTTGCCGGCAACTACCACCACCTGCGTTTCATCTCCCTGCGGCTCCGCGCCAAAGAGCGTGCGCACGTCGCGAACCGGTACCGCCTCACCGCCGAGATCTATCATCTCCTGGCCGGGCACCCGCTGGACCGAGCGCATATCTACACAGCGTTCAATTTCGGAGAGCCGGATCATGTAACGCGTATCGCCGACCTGGGTAAGCAGCCCTTCAACGACGGACGCGGAAACGGGAATCCGTAGGGAAATCGTGGTGCCCTCGCCGGCCACCGGGGAGACCAGAGCAGATCCACCGGCGCGTTCCACCGTGTGTCTGACGCGGGCCAACGCCCCGCGCATATCTGCGCTGCGTTCAGCAAGCGCCGTCCCCGCCCCAGTGTCCACCAGCTCCAGGAGTACATGGGCATCGGTGTGGCCCGCGGTAAGGCGAATCTCGGCAGCCGTGGCCCCGGCCGCAATCTCCTCGTCCACCGCGAGGTTCAGCAGCGGTGCGAGCGAGCTTTTGAGCTCGTCCAGCAGATGCTTGTCGATTTGGGTGTCACCGCCGTCCAGGTGGAACGCAACGGTTTTCGCGTCCGCTTCGGCCGCTTCCCGTACCGCCCGATTGAAGCGCGCCTCCGCGGAAGATACGGGAACCAGCTGGAGATCGTTTGACAGCTCTCGCAGGCTCCGCACCAAGTCCCCTAACGCCCCACCGGCGCTGAGAACCTCGCCGTCATTCCGCGATTCCGCCAGATGAAGCAGATGCGCGTGCGCCGAGACAAACTCACCGGCGAGGTGCATCAGCTCATCCAGCTTCGCCACAGGCACCGCAATATGGGAGTCCCGGCGCGACTCATCCGCCTGGGACACGGACTCCGGCACTACCACGCGCTCGGGGTTCGGATCATCGGCGATCGGATCATCGGAGCCCTCCCGAATTGTTACCGCATCGGGAACGAACATAAACGACTCCGCCACCTCCTCCACCGAAGCGCCGGTGGTGAGGATAATCTCCCAGCGGAGATAACAGCCGTCCGGCTCGAGCTCATCCATAGGCGGCAGCGCATCCAGCGCGCCGGTGATCTCAACCTCTCCCAGATCCCGCAACTCCTCAAAAATCGCCAGCGGATTGCCGCCGGTGCGAAAGTAGTCCCGGGGAGGTGCGAAGGTGATACGGACGGGTCGCGCGGCGGCAGGTTCGTCCGGTGCGGCGGCGGCGGCGGGCTCAGCGGGATCAGCGGGCTCGGCTGGGTCAGCGGATTGCGCCTGGCCCGGGGGGAGCCCGGCGTTGGGCGCGGGTTGGGCCGCCGGGGCAGGCAGCAGGCGATGGAACGCCGCGAGCAGCTCGTTACCGTGTTCGTCAAGGCCCGAGGTGTCCGGAGCAAAAAGCAGCGCCTCGAGGTGGTCTTTGGCACGAAGCGTGAGGCTTACGAGATTCGGGGTAAGAGAAACCTCACCGGTGCGCACCCGGTCAAAGACCGCCTCAACGGAGTGGGCGAAGCCCACCAACGCGGGGAGATCGAACATAGTGCCGGATCCTTTAATCGTATGCAGGCTGCGAAACGCCGCATCAACCAGATCTCGGTCCTCCGGGTCGTCCTCAAGTCCCAGCAAGCTTTCCTCGAGATCTGCGAGGAGCTCGCGCGCCTCCTCGCGAAACGTCTCCAACGGATCATCGTGCATCGCCATCCTACACCTCCGGAAGCCCGGCGTAGGCGAGCATTCGGTTAAACCGCTCCACCGTGGCCGGTCCCGAAAACGTTACCGGCGTATCTCGCGCGGCCCCATCCCGGCGCAGCGCAAGGCACAGCTGCATACCGGTGAGATCAAACGCCTGAACCTGATCCACATGCACGGTGATCGGCCGCCCAAAGGCCAACGCCGACTGAAAATGACCTTGGCGCCCGGTCACCGTATCGATCGTGAGCGATCCCTCCAAAGAAACGTCCACCGCATCCGGCCGCGGTTCCACCCGAACGTTGGTCATCTTCAGAACGTTACCGTGCCGGTGACGCGCTTGATCACCTTGAGAAGCTTCTCTTTATCAAAGGGCTTTACCAACCACGCCGTGGCTCCCGCCTCGCGGCCGGCCTCCATCTTGTTCTGGTCCGACTCGGTCGTGAGCATCACGATCGGTACCGACGTCGCTACCGCCCCTGAGCGCACCGCCCGAATAAGCTCCACCCCGTTCATGCCGGGCATATTGTAATCGGTAATGATCGCCTTCACCTGCTCATCCAATTTGGAAAGCGCCTCCGCTCCGTCGGCGGCGGCGTCCACCACATACCCCGCGCCTTTGAGGACAATGGATGTCATCTGCCGCATAGAAACCGAGTCATCCACCACGAGAATTTTATCCGCCATATCTCATCCTTTCTTCTCCATCGGCAGGGACATCGTGATCCGAACCATCGTTTCCGGGGTGCCGTGCGTGTAGTCCACGCCGTTCCCCGCCGAGATCCACCCGCCATGCCGCCGAAGCAATTTTCGCACCACATAGAGACCGGTGCCGTACCCCCACCGCTCATCGGGTGCGCTCGTTTGAAACGCTTCAATCGTATAGAAGAGATCAAACACCAACTCCGAGTAATCGTAGGGTACCCCGAATATCGGCTGCCCATCGCGATCCACCGCCTGACTGGGCATCGCCGTATTGGATACCGTGATGTCCAGGAAGCCCTGAGACTCCGGATTGTAATCAAACCCGAGAACGATGCGTCCCGTGGCAGGCGAAAACTTGACCGCGTTTACCAGCACCTCGTGTATCGCCTGCGCGAGGTAATCACGATCCACCCGCACCGTGCCGGAGAGCTCCTGCGCCGGCCGCATGACCTGCAACGTGCGCTCCTCGGCGGTGGCCCCGTCTCGCACCATCGCCACAGCCTGGCCCTCTACGTCCTTGAGAAACTCACCCACCGGCACCACCGTCGGATCGATGGACATCGTGTCCAGACCGGCAATAAAGGTGACGTAATCGAAGATCTCTTTCTGCCCGGCTCCGGCGGTGACAACCATCTCAAGCAGATCCCGGTCCACCGTAACTGAGGTATCGGCGGGCTGCGCATCCTCCAGCACGCCGTTGAGAAGGTCGACCCATAGAAACCCTCCCGCCTGATTGATCGTGCGGGAGAGGAGATTGATCATTTGCTCGGTCTGGGTGATGTCCTTGCCGGCGTAGAGCAGGCGCCATTTTGTGAGCTGCTTCCGCTCCAACTCCAAGAGCTCCCGTTCGTGTTCTACTCGCCGCACGAGGCTCCGACGCCGACGATCTTCCAGGGTCTTCGCTAACCGGAAGAGCAACTGCTCCCCCACGATCGGCTTCACGATAAAATCGTCGGCGCCGGCCTTTACCAGGTCCACAGCATCCTGGACGTCGGTATTGGCGGTGAGGAACAGAAACGGCGTATCCCGGTCCACCGCCCGGACCTCCCGCAAGAGCTCGTCACCGTTCATCTCCGGCATAAAAAAGTCGGATAAAATGACGTCGTAGCGAGTAACCCGAAACAGCCGCAGGGCGGCGTCAACCGAATCACACGCGTCCACGTGGTAGCCGTGCCGGGAGAGGACGGTCTCTATAAGCGACCGCCCGGTGTATTCATCTTCAACCACGAGAATTCTGCTCAATCTATCATTCCTTATCTCCGATGATACGGGGAATGACGGCGATAACGCAAGAATGCGGCGTGTGATCGTTAGATGAACAAGTTTACGTTGGACTGTGCCGCGTGCTCCATGTAGGTAGCCACTCCGCCAACTTCAACGCCGTCTATCAACTCCTCGGCGGCAATGCCCATCATGTCCATTGACATCTGGCACGCCACGAGCCGAACTCCGCCCTCAATGGCGTGCTCCAGCATCTGGTCCAGGGAATCAACGTTGAGTTGCTTCATGCGGGATTTCATCATCGCCGCCCCCATGCCACCGAAGTTCATCTTTGACAGCTTGAGCTGCTTTCGCGTCTTGGGAAGCATGCGGGAGAACATACGTCCCATGAAGTCTTTGCGGACCCTGGGCGCGTGATCTCTTTTGAGCAAAGACAGTCCCCAAAAGGTGAAGAACATCGTCACCTCTTTGCCCGCGCTGGCGGCACCATTGGCCAAAACGAGGCTTGCCAGGGCGCGATCCATATCGTCGGAGAAGACCACCAGGGTCGACTCGTTGAGCACCGCGGCGGTGCCTCCCGTCGCCTGAGCTGCCCCCGGCTCAGCTCCCTTCTCGATCACCGCCACCGTTTTTGCCCCGTCCTTTTCCAGCGCGATGAGCTGATTTCCCGTCATTCGGCACCAGCTCTCTACATCCCGGCCAAAACCCGGGTCGGTCGCAATCTCCCGGAGCTGCGCCCCCGGAGCGAGGGCCTCGAGACTCTTCTTGAGCTTCATAATCGGACCGGGGCACTGCAAGCCCGAGGCATCCACGGTGGTAACCTCGATCTGAGCGCGGCTCATGGGCGTGGACGCCGCGCCGGGGGAGGAGCGGTGACTGAAGCTCCGGGCGCCCTCCACCTCGCTCTGGTAGATGTTATCGTCCTTGCCGACAAAGTCGCGCTCCCACAGATCCTCGTTGGCCTGTTTCTGCACGGTGGTCTCGTAGGTTTTGTAGCCACCGGAGAGGTTGTAGACGCTCTCAAACCCGTGCTGCAACAGAATCTGCTCGGCGTGATAGGCGCGCAAGCCCACCCCGCAAAACACCACCAACGTCTTGTCGCGGGAGAGTTC
>CAZNRF010000207.1:0-6454 GCA_964575075.1 uncultured Spirochaeta sp.
GGTAGTGGCAAACCAGGGGTTTACTACGATCGTCCCCGGGAACTGTACCCCACCCAGGTTCCTACCGGAGGTGACCCAATCTATCTCTCCCCGGTTAAAGCGGTCCGTAACGGTATCATCATCGGTGAATACAACCCGGATTCGAGAGATCGCGACTTCATCTGCATCCCAGTATTCCTCACTGCGCTCCATCACCAGTTCATCTTCCCGCCGTTCCATAAGCCGATAGGGCCCGTTACCCAGAATCTCCTCCTCCTCGGACCAGTCCCGTTCATCTCGTATCGACGGATGAACCGGGACGAATGCATGGTGGCTCAAAATCCTCAGGAAGTGGGTTGCGGGCTTGCGGAGCGTTACCCGCAACGTGCGATCGTCAACTGCGGCAATCCCAACCTCCCCGGTATCGGTGATCTCACCGGTGCGATACTCCCGCACCCCCTCGATGATATCGAACAGAAAGTTATAGGCTGCGTCCGTCTCCGGATCGATCAGTTTGAGCCAGGTATCCCGGAAGTGCTCAGCGGTGACGGCGTCTCCATTCCAATACCGGGCGTTCCCCCGCAGATGAAACGTGTACTCCTGCCGGTCCTCACTGACATCCCACCGCTCAGCCACAGCGGCTTCCGGCTCCATCGTCTCGGGATGATAACTGACCAACCCCTCATACAGACCGCTGTATATTTGGGCCTCACTGGAGGTGAAGCTGTGGATCGGATTGAGCTGCACGTTTCCCTGCGGAAATGACACGACAAACTCCCGCGTTTGCTGGGAATCTTGCGCCAAGAGCGTGATTCCCCCCTGTACAATAAGCCCGAGAACCACCATCACTGGAAAAAAACGACGTCCCATACCTTGGATATACCGAGAATTAGCAGCTACGACAAGGAGTTGGCACATAACCGAACATATTTGGTAACTCCGGAAGCTCCTGCTGCACGCGAGATGATGCTGCGGTAACCGCTTCCATCAGTTCGTGGAGCTCACCAGGACGATCCCTGGCACTGTGAATTCCATCCAGCAGATCATCGAGCTGGGAGACGCTGCGCGTCCCTACCAATACCTCATCGACGCGGTCGAGAGCCCAGAGAACCGCTACCGCCGCCGGGGAAAAGCCCTTATCTCGACAGCTGTTCACGAACAGTTGCTGATACCTATGCACCGCAGGCCACACCGGAGGCGAGAACAAAGGGGTTCGCCGGCGGTGATCAGACGCATCCCAATCCGGACTAGATGAGAATGCCCGGGCGAGCAGCCCTTGAGCAAGTGTGCTATATGATACGCGCCGTTGGGGAAGTGCCACGAGTCCCTGAGCTTCCGGCGCGCGCCAGATAGTATTGTAGCCAAACTGCACCGTGTCCACCGCCGCACCCCGCTGCGCATCCTGAACCTGCGTTGGTGTCACGTTGCACAGGCCGATCCGGCGCAGCAGACCCCGCTCGCGGTTGCGCGCCAGTTCTTCCACTGCCGCCGCCAGATCGAGCCCTTCCCGGGGCCAGTGGATGTAGAAGGTATCTACCCACTCAACGTTCAATCTCCGGAGGGAGCGCTCGAGATGGGCACGCAGCGAGGCCGCAGGGCGTACCACCGATTTGGTCGCGATATGAGCTTGCTCGCGATGGGCGCGTAGGTGAGAGCGAAGGGCCTGTCCCAGGAGTTGCTCGGCACGTCCGTTGCCGTACGACTCAGCGGTGTCAAAATGTCTAACGCCCCGATCCCAGGCGTGGTCGACAATGCGCTTACCGCGGCCGGTCTCGATTGCCGGCCACGCACTCTGGTCGAGAAACCATGTGCCGAGTCCAAAATCTGCCATATGAAAAAAAGTGTCGCTAACTATTCAAGAAATGACAACAATCGACCGATACTATAATGGGGGAGTCTAAATATGTATCGATTTCTACGGTGGTACCACCTCGTACTGCTCGCTATCCTGGTTGTTGTGCCGGCGGTGATGACCTTCGCCCAAGCAGAGGCATCCATTACTCCTGACGTTGCCGACGCTCGGGTCCACGTCGCGGGGCCGGACCTCGTATTTCTGGATGGCGTAGAGATAGATGGCAGGCCCTACGCGGTGTATCTCTCTGCCGACGATAGTGGCCGGTGGCGCGTCACCTCTGTGGAGGTGATCGATACCCGAGCGCTTCCCCGGGACGTATTCCTCGACCTGGCAACGCTTTCCGCCACGGAACCCGGCCAACTGCGCATCGACAACATCTATCTCGACGGTTCATTCTACTCCGGCACCGTTTCCTTTGATCCCTCGTACCAGCAGATTCAGGAGTTCCAGTTTGATAGCACCGATCCTCCGGCGGAGATCTCCCGTGCGTTGGAGGGCGTGCTCTCCGGGGAGGGGCAGTCTTCTCAGATGGCGACGTCAACCGACGAGGATGAGATCACTGCAGATGAGCTGTCCTCCCTTCGCGGCGAGCTCGGTGCCGCGGAAGATACGATTCTGCGGCGCCTTGACGAGTACGCCGCCCAGGGCGCCGAGCGTCTGGATCGGTTGGAGACGCGTATCGACGAACTGTCACAGCGGGTAGACTCCGCCGTGGCGGAGGGTGACGCAGCTGTAAGACGCCTCTTGGAGCGGGTAACCGAGGCCGCTCCGAATCCCTCTGTGGCCCATGCCGATGCGGACGCCGGTGCCGATGCCGACGCCGGTGCCGATGCGCTGGCGCCCACCCTTTCCCTCGCCCGGGCGCGCGGCGAGATGGCTACGGTCGATTCCATTGATTTGGGAGCGGGCCGACCGGTTTCCGGCAGTTGGGAGGCCACCGGGCGTGATCGCGTTACGCAGTCCGATCCGACGGCGCGGTTTGCCAAGTTGGTTCTCCCCTACCGGCAAGACAGCCGGCCGCGGCTTTACCGGATGTTGACCCGTGCTATCGGCGATGGGTGGGCCGGAGTCGGCCTGCATCTCGGTGTTTCAGGGGTAGAAGCTCCCGCGGGGTATGGCCACGGTCGCAGTATTCTCGTGTGGCTCACGCGTGATGCCGACACCTACGGTGATGAGACCACGTTTCTCGAGGTCTATATTTCATATGATGATGTCACGATGAATCGTGTGGCCCAGAGTGCGTTGGACTCCGACCTGAGTACCACCACTGCGGTGGAAGTGCTTATGGACCCCGGCACGGGGATGCTGACCGTTGCGGTGGGTGGTGTTGAACAGTTTCGTTACCGGGTGAACATGGCCCAGGGTACCGGACTGGAACTGGCGCTACGCGCGTTAGGCCAAGGTTCGTTCTCCGACCTCGAAGTACGGCGGCGATAGGCACGGCGGCGATATAGCCGGTGGGGTAGCGGCCGTAGTATCCTGAGGTTATGGCGCAACAGAAACCGGAGGTTCGCGTATATCCACCGGGATACGGACATACCCCCGTTACCGCAGACTATCGCCCGTGGCATAGCGACCAGGCCTTTCTCGCGGCCTGGACCCGTGTGCGAGAGCACACGATGCTCGATCAGCCCCGGTTATACGAGCTTTGGGAGCTCACCGAGCAGGCCCTTAAGGTTCCGGGAGCATTTCTTGAGGTCGGAACCTGGCGCGGGGGAAGTGCAGCCCTGATGGGCCTAGGACTCAAGGATTGGAGCGTAGATCGTGAGCTCATCATTGCGGATACCTTCACCGGAGTAGCCAAGGCGGGACCGTTAGATCCCTACTACCGCGGCGGGGAGCACGCCGACACCGATCTTGACAGAGTCACCACATTTCTTCATAGTCTCGACCTGTCGAATTTTCGACTTCTCGCCGGGGTTTTCCCGGATGAGACGGCTCATCATGTGCTGAACGAGACGATCGCCCTGTGCCATATAGATGTCGATGTGTATGCATCTGCGCAGGGCGTCTTCGATTGGGTGCTACCCCGCGTCCCTCCCGGAGGGATCATTGTGTTTGACGACTACGGCTTTTCTGGTTGCGAGGGTGTGACCCGGTTCGTCCACGATTTACGGGCACGAGACGGAATATGCGTCATTGCCAATGTAAATGGGCACGGGGTGGTCGTGAAAACACATACGAACACGCACGAGAGGCAACGCGAACCATGATTAACCGATTTCTCCTGCTCACCGGAATTGTGGCGGTACTTGGGTGTAGTACTACTGCCGGTGGAGACAATGTATTCGATACCGACCAGCCGATGCAGTTCAATTTTTCCTGGGATACCGGAGCAACCGGGCCGCTCAGCCCGGAGGACTACGCAAACGTTCTGAACCTGCTTGAGAGCGAGTATCCCATGCTTGCCCTCTATCGGGAAGATGTAACGCACCAGGCGGTAGTAGATTTTTTTGTGGAGCTTACCGGCTCCGAAGATATCGCCCTGCCCATCCTGTACCATGCCAATCGGGCGAATCTTTCCTTGTCACTCGTCTTTGCCCTGACCTGGGTAGAAAGCCGATACTCGCCGGTGGCGGTCAACCAAAATGCCACATCAGTCGATCGCGGGCTATTTCAGTTGAACTCCCTCACCTTTCGTGACCTTTCAGAAGATGATTTCTTTCACCCCGACGTAAATGCGCGCCATGGAACCGAGTTCCTCACCTGGTGTATGGAACACACCACCTCAGATATGCAAGCGGTGGCGTGTTACAACGCCGGTCTCACCCGGGTGCGGGCGGGCCGTACTCCCCAGTCTACGCTTATATACGTCGATCGCATCAGTGAATTCCGTACCGTGATCGAGCGCCGCTTTCGCGCCCATATCCTGAGAGAGTTCCCCTCCCACAGTACCTGATGGTAGAGTAGCCGGGTATGGTTGTCGTATTAGAGCACGGAATTAGAGAGCAGGATAAAAACGCTCTTCGGGAGTTTCTCGAGAACCGCGGTTTCAAAGTCCGTGAGGTGGCCGGTGAGTCGGAGACGATCTTCGGAGCGGTGGGAAGTGGCCAGATAGACCTTCGGGAGGTAGAGATGCGCCCGGGGGTTGCCAAAGTGGTGCCGATTTCCAAGCCGTACAAGCTGGCATCCCGTGAGCTGAAACACGAAGACTCCGTGTTCTCCGTGGGACCGGTAAAGGTCGGGGGAAATCGGCTTGTGATGATCGCCGGACCCTGCGCGATAGAGAGCAGGGATCAGATCATGGAAACGGCGGAGATCGTGGCCTCTTCCGGGGGGGTGATGTTGCGGGGAGGAGCCTACAAACCGCGAACGTCGCCGTACTCGTTTCAGGGTCTCGGTGAAGAAGGGTTGGGCTACCTGAAAGAGGCCGGCGAGCGATACGGCATGCCGGTGATTTCGGAGATCGTATCACCCCTCCAGGTGGACCGCATGCGGGAGTATGTGGATGTGTTCCAGATCGGCGCCCGGAATATGCAGAACTTCGAACTTCTGAAGATGGTCGGGGCCGAGTCCATGCCGGTCATGTTGAAGCGGGGCCTCTCGGCAACGATCGAGGAGTGGCTTATGGCTGCGGAATACTTGCTTGCCCACGGCGCGGAAGATGTCATTCTCTGTGAGCGCGGAATTCGCACCTTTGAGACCTACACCCGGAACAGCCTTGATATTTCCTCGATTCCCGTCGTCAAGAAGCTCAGTCATCTACCGGTACTTGTTGATCCCAGTCACGCCACGGGGATTCGAGAGAAGGTGCAGCCTGTGGGATTGGCTGCGATCGCCGCCGGCGCTGATGGGCTTATCGTCGAGGTGCATCCCGATCCCGATCAGGCGCTGTCGGATGGACCGCAAAGCCTGTATCCGGAACAGTTTGAAAAGCTCATGCGGGACATGGAAGCGCTTTCGCCGGTGGTCGGGCGCGAGGTGGCGCGGCTTCCTCAGCGGGCCCGGATTACCGGTGGTTCCGCCGCCGCATCCGCCGGTGGCGCGGCTCTCATGGCATCTTCTCCTGAAGGAGCGGACACCGCCTCATCCAACCTGAAGGTGGCGTTCCAGGGGGCGCGTGGCGCCTACAGCGAGATCGCGCTGCTGCGGTACTTCGACCAGGTGGGCCGTGAAGTAGAACCGATCAGCACTGAGCACTTTCGGGATGTGTTTGAGGCGGTCTTGAAGAACGACGTCTCCTTCGGTGTGGTGCCGCTGGAGAACTCGCTGATGGGCTCCATTCACGAGAACTATGACCTCCTGCTGAAGTACCCCGACATCCGCAGCGTTGGGGAAACACACATACGCATACCGAACAGTCTGATCGGCACGCAGAACGGCACGCTGGGATCGGTCAAGACCGTGATGTCTCAGACACCGGGAATCGAACAGTGTCGCGATTTCCTCAATCGCCACCCCGAGTGGACGGTGGTTCCGTTCTATGACACCGCTGGAGCGGTCGCGCAGGTTCGCGATAGCGCAGATGACAGCGTAGCAGCGATCGCGCATGCCCGCACCGCCGACTATTACGGTATGAAAGTACTCAGGGAGAGCATTGAGACCAACGCTCGCAATTATACGCGTTTCGCGATTCTCACGCGGGAAGAGA
The DNA here is from genome assembly GCA_964575075.1 of uncultured Spirochaeta sp. Lineage (GTDB taxonomy): Bacteria > Spirochaetota > Spirochaetia > DSM-27196 > Alkalispirochaetaceae > Alkalispirochaeta. The sequence goes on from CAZNRF010000207.1 coordinate 6,426, forward strand.
ACGCCGAGGCCCGCGATCCCGACATGGCT
>CAZNRF010000208.1:0-6438 GCA_964575075.1 uncultured Spirochaeta sp.
TTCGGCGCAGGGAGTAACGATCCGCCTCCGGGCGGAGGAAGTCTCGGTGCAAGGACGCGGCGCTCGGGGCGTCCGGGTAATGCACGTTCGTCCGCCGGATTACGTGGCGGGAGTTGCGAAGCTGAACGCGGAAGAGGCGGAAGATGCAGTCGCGGATGGGAACGAGAGCGAGTAACCGTCGCCGAGGCGTAGAGATCCACCAGTGACAAAGAGTCTGTCCGTTTCGGGCAGACTCTTTTTTTTCGGAGGGTTAGGTGCAGATTCCGGCAGGTTCCGGGGAGTACGAGTTCACGGTAAAACGATCTCGGTTTATTGCCATGGCTCAGGGAGTGGAGTCCCGGCCGGCGGCAGAAGAGCTGATCGCGCAGACGCGAGAACAGCATCCCAATGCACACCACGTGGTATATGCCTTTGTGATTGGAGACGAACGGAACGAACTGCTTGGTATGAGTGATGATGGAGAGCCTCACGGAACCGCGGGCAGGCCGGTCCTGGAAGTGCTCAAGGGCAGCGGCGTTCGAAACTGCCTCATCACCGTGGTTCGCTACTTCGGTGGAACGAAACTCGGGACAGGTGGCCTGGTGCATGCGTATGGGGATGCTGCCAAGGGCTGCATGGCAGGTCTTCCGGTGGCAGTGGATCGTGATTGCCGTGCCGCATTGGTGGAGTGCCCGTACGAGCTCTATGAGCAGGTGCTACGCGTCTTTCGGGAGTCCGAGGTAGATGTGACGAATGAGGAGTTTGGTACCGCGATTACGCTGCAGTGTTGTGTGGAGCGGGGACGGGAAGGAGCGTTACAGGATCGGCTCCACGATGTTTCACGTGGAACATTGGAACTGATTCTGGTGTAGATTGTTTCACGTGAAACACTACACCCCGTGCTGTTCTCGGAAGTGGGCAACCGCCGCCAGATAGTCTTTCTGCAACGTCCCTTTCTCTTCTCGGGACAGAAAGGCGCCCTCGATCGCCGTCAGGTTCAGTTTTACCAGATCATCAATCGTGAGATCGAAATAGTTGCACGCCTTGATGTAATCGTCGGTCAGGTCCGTATCCTGGATCGTCGGGTCGTCTGAGTTGATCGTAACCGGAACGCCTTCCCGAAACAGGCGACCTAAGGGGTGGTGTTCTTCATCCACCCATGATCCGGTCTGGTAGTTGGAGGTTATACACTGCTCGAGGACGATTCCCTCTTCAGTGAGCCGGCGCTGGAGCGCTCCGTCATCAATGGTTGAGGTGCCGTGTCCAATCCTGCCGGCGTGCAAAAGATCAATCGATTCCCACACCTGATCCGACGGTGTCACCTCACCGGCGTGGATCGTGGTGCCGTAAATGCCTTCCTCTTTGACAACCTTAAAAAACTCGGTGAACTGGTCCGGGGGAAACTGCGTTTCATCACCGGCTAAATCGATCCCTACGATTTCCGGAATTTCAAGCGCCCGTAACGCGCGATACAGCTCGATCATCTGGTGCTGATTCTGCTTTCCCCGGTTAAATGTCACCAAGTAGCGAATGCGCACCTCAGCTTCTTTGGCCGCCGTGTTGGCCGCGTCTATCACGAGGCGAGTGATTTCCATTCGATTAAAGTTGTTGTGCAGGGCAAAGTGTTCCGGAGAAAAGCGCAGCTCGATGTAGAACAGACCGTCTTCAGCAAACTCGCGCACCGAATCGTGCACGATATCGTAGACGTCCTGGTGAGAGCGGTACCAGTCATTCTTAAACTTGGACAGAAAGGTCAAAAAGTCCGGCTCAGACTCTCGTGGAAACTGAACGGCGTGTTTGAACTCCGCCATGCTCTCACTGTATGGCAACCCGTTTTTCATCGCGATGCGGTGGAGCGTGGGTAACGCGAAGGTTCCTTCCAGGTGGCGATGGAGCTCCACCTTCGGAAACTGTTTCATGATCGCTTTATTACTTCTGATATCACCAGTTGCCATAGTTACTACTCTAACGCTTTTTTCCTCAGCTGCAAGGTTTTTTATGTCTGTGTAGGTTATCGGCACAATCGCCGGTGAGGATTAGCCTCCGCCGGCGGGCAGTTATAAGATTATAAGATGTGTTCCAGAAACCGTTTGGTCCGTACCTCCCGGGGCCGGTCAAAGATATCATCCGGAGCGCCCGACTCGATGACCTCTCCGTTGTCCATGAAGACCACCTTATCCGCAGCGGCCCGGGCAAACCCCATCTCATGGGAGACTACCAGCATCGTCATGCCGTCCTGCGCGAGTTGCAGCATTACGTCGAGGACCTCTTTGATCATTTCAGGATCCAGGGCACTGGTGGGCTCATCAAAGAGCATGACCTTCGGTTCCATCGCCAGGGCTCGGGCGATCGCCACTCGCTGCTGCTGGCCTCCGGAAAGCTGAGAAGGGTAGGCGTTCTCCTTATCCGCCAGTCCTACCCGGGCGAGGAGCGTTCTGGCTCGGTTCTGTGTGACATCTCGCGGTTCCTTTTTCACCTTCCGCGGTGCCAGGGCGATGTTCTCGAGAGCGGTGAGATGGGGAAAGAGGTTGAAGTTCTGAAAGACCATTCCCACCTCTTCCCGTATGAGGCGGATATTCCCTTGAGGGTCGGTGACCCGATCGTTGTCGATCCAGATCTCCCCCTCCGTGGGGGTCTCTAATCGGTTGACGCAGCGCAGGAGGGTGCTCTTTCCGCTGCCGGAGGGGCCGATCACTAAGACCACTTCACCCTGCGCCACCGTGAGGGACGCGTCTTTCACCGCCTCGATCGTACCAAAGCGTTTGGTTACGTGTTCGATTCGTATTCGACTATCGGCCGCCATGTTCCAGCCTTTCTTCCATAATCGCCACCACCTTGGAGAAGAACAGGGTGATCACCAGATAAATGAGCGCCACCATGGTATACGTTTCGAAGTAGAAGAACGTCGTTGAGGCGTACTCCCGTCCGCGCCGCAGCAAGTCGCTCACCGCTACGATCGATACCAATGAACTATCCTTGAGCAGCGCGATAAACTCGTTGCCGATCGGCGGCAGTATCGTTCGCATCGTCTGGGGGAGGATCACCAGCCGCAGCGCCTGGCGCCGACTCATGCCCAGCGCCAGTGCCGCTTCCATCTGTCCCTTCGGAATCGACTGAATACCGGCCCGAAAGATCTCTCCCATGTACGCGCCATAACAGATCGACATCGCCAGGATCGCCGCCACGAGGCGGTCAATACTCAGGAAGCGGCCCAGGGCGAAGTAGATGTAGAACAGCTGTACCAACAGCGGTATGCCGCGAATCACTTCAACGTAGACCGTGGCCAGTCGATTCAGAAAGACGACGCGAGAGATCCGGCCCAGCCCGGTGACCAGGCCGATAATAAGGGCAAAGAGAATCGAAATGAGGGTAACCTGAAAGGTCGTCAGGATACCGTCGGGAACAAACCGAATCACCTCGAGATACGGTTCCGGCGAAATCACCGGAAGCAGGACAACCAGTCCCAGGGCCCCGAAAAAACTGATGTTCCAGGCAGAAAAGATGGAGCCCTCTCCCCGATCGGGGATGAGAGCTCCGTCACTTACGGTGATCTTTGTATTGGTGGGTTCCGTCTTCGTCTCGTTTACCGAAGCCACTTGTCTTGCAGCTCCTCAACGGTTCCGTCGTTGAGCACAACCTCGAGACCGGCGTTTATCATCTCCAGGACCTCATCATTCCCGCCACGGACCGCAACGCCGTAGAACTCTTCGGTGAAGGGTTCACCAACGATCTGGAGCACCGAGCTGTAGTTCTCATTCTGGAGGGCAAAGTCGGCGGCGATCGGGGTATCGGCAACCACGCCGGCGATACGACCCTGCGCCAGATCTTCAACGGCCAGTCCCAGTTCATCGTAGGTCCGCAATTCCACACCATCCACGTTGTCCACTTCAATCGCTCCGGTGGTTCCGATCTGAGCACCTACCGATTCACCTTGGAGATCTTCCAGGGACTGCCATCCGGCGGGAGCATCCTGCCGTACGATCAATACCTGACCGGCGTTGATGTAGGGCATAGAGAAATCCATCGTCCGCTGTCGCTCCTCGGTGATCGTTACCGACGAGATCACCGCGTCATAATCGCGGTTGGCCAGGCCCGCAAAGATACCGTCCCAGGCGGTGTTCTGAAACTCCACCTCAAACCCACCGGCTTCGGCGATCGCGTTCATCAGATCAATGTCAAATCCGACAATTTCCTGATCTTCATTAATAAACTCCATTGGCGGCCAGGTGGCATCGGTGGCCACGGTCAAGCGCGACACTCCGTCGTCTTCGCTTTGGCCCCCCGCCACGAGGGGCATCAACGCCACAACCGACACCAGTGCCAGCATCATCATCCTTTTCATACACTACTCCTTTGGGAAATCGATTCTCAGAGTTGTAGAAAATATACGGTGCTTGGTCAATCGTCGAATAAATATTCGTTATCGATCTCACGGTGACAGGTAGACTTCCTTCGGCTATACTGACGCCGCGAACCATGGCAAACGTGATCACCTTTGCAAACCAAAAAGGTGGGGTGGGTAAGACCACCACCGCCGCAAACCTGGGAGCCTGCCTGGCTGAAACGGGCAGCACCGTCTTGCTCATCGATTTTGATTCTCAAGGGAACCTATCCTCCAGCATGGGAGTTGACCGGGAGAAGCCGGGAATCTACCAGCTACTCGGCGGTGATATCGAACCGGTAGATGCGGTGCAGGCAACCCCACAGGAAAACATGAGTATTATCACCGGTGGATCGGACCTCACCGGGGCCAGCGTGGAGTTGGTCAACCAGGAGCGACGAGAGTTCTTCCTCCGGGAAGCGATTGCACCGTTCCGTGATCAGTTCGATTTTATCTTCATTGATAGTCCTCCCAGCTTGGGGCTCCTGACGCTCAACGCCCTGGTAGCCGCCGACAACGTGATCATTCCGCTCCAGACCGAGTACTTCGCCCTGGAAGGGCTCACCCAACTGCTTCAGAACATCAAACGCGTGCAGAGCGGATTCAATACCGACCTGGAGTTGTTCGGTATTCTCTTTACCATGTATGACTCTCGCACGCGGCTGGCCAACGACGTCGTTCAGGAAGTGATCGGCTACTTCGGGAAACGCGTGTTTCGCACCATTATTCCCCGAAATATTCGCCTCTCCGAGGCGCCCTCCCACGGAATACCCGTGAATCTCTACGATGCCGAATGTGTTGGTGCGCGGAGCTACCGCAAACTCGCCGAGGAGGTTCTGCAGCGTGTCCAAACAACGACGACTGGGTAAAGGGATCGACGCGCTCCTGCAGGGGCGGGATATCACGCAGTTAGACAGCGGTGATATCAACTCGGTGGTGAGTGTCCCCCTGGATCGCATCCGAGCCAATCCCGATCAGCCGCGCAAGAGTTTTGCGCCGGAGGCGTTGGAGGAGCTGGCGCGCTCAATTGAAGAGCGTGGCATTATCCAGCCGATTCTCGCCGAGCAGCAGGACGATGACACCTACATCATTATCGCCGGCGAGCGACGGTACCGGGCGGCGAAGATGGCCGGTCTCACGGTGGTACCGGTTCTGCCGGGGGTCTTTTCAGAAGATGAGAAGCTTGAAATCGCCCTCATTGAAAACGTCCAGCGCCAGGATCTTACCGCCATCGAAGAGGCCCGGGCGTACCGCGATCTCATGGATCGCCTCGGGTTGAGCCAGGACGAACTGGCGCAGCGCCTCGGGCGCAGCCGTCCCGCGGTGGCCAACAGCCTGCGATTGCTCCGCCTGCCGGAGGCGATTCACGATCGCATTAACGCCGGCACCCTCTCCGGAGGGCACGCCCGCACCCTGCTGGGAATCGAAGATCCCGAACTGTTGGTTGCGGCGGCGGAGCTCATTGAGGAGGAAGGCCTCTCGGTGCGCGTGCTCGAGCGCATCGTACCCCTCGTCAATCAGGGCAGTGACCCGGCCACCGCGATGGCCCGCGTCCTCGGGGCCGCCGCGACTCCATCAGCTTCAGCAGACTCGTCTTCGGACCAGGCGCGGCCCCTCTCGCCGGAGCAACCCACCTCCCCGGACCGTTTCCAGCAAGGCGGGGATTCTGATCGCCACGCCCCACGAAAGACGGTGGAGATGCAGGAGATCGAGCAGAAGCTGATAGAGCGACTGGGCACGCGGGTCGTACTCACCGGCACCAACCAGCGGGGGAAGATCGAAATCGCCTACCTTTCCATGGATGATCTGGATCGACTCACCGAGCTTTTGCTGGACGATTGACGGCCCGGCCGGCTGACCCGGCTGACGAACCGATTACCCGCTACGAGAAAACGCCACGGCACCTCAGCATTCTTGGAAATTCCGACCCGCGGCGTTGCCACAATCGACGAATCGGTACTGCCACTGCTACCGGCACCGGCTGCTGATGGGTCCCGCTCAACGCGAATCGGGCTATGAGGATCAGCGAGTGCGACGCCGTCCCACGCTCCGGTAATTCCCAGCGCCTGGCATAGCTT
>CAZNRF010000209.1:0-6438 GCA_964575075.1 uncultured Spirochaeta sp.
GTATGAATCAACTGTCGGAGAAGGTCTGCGTTCCCTGCCGCGGCGGCGAGGCGCGACTAACCACTGAGCAGATAGATAGATACCTGCTGCAGGTAGATAACTGGGAACTTATAGAAGTCAAGGACGTTCAACGCATTCGGCGCCGCTTTCGCTTCCCTGATTTCGGCGCGGCGCTGGCCTTCACGTGGGAAGTCGGCCGGATCGCTGAGGAACAAGACCACCATCCCCGAATGGTAACCCAGTGGGGCTCGGTCACGGTGGACTGGTGGACACACGCGATCAGCGGCCTCCATGAAAACGACTTCGTCATGGCGGCGAAGACCGACGATCTCTACGAACGGCGGACGTAGTCTCCAGTCGCCGACATATCGGCTGACGGTTGGCCGCGTGTGCTGAAATCCGCACGATTGCTCAGGTGGGGGTACGGACAAGAGATGCAGACACAGAGAGGGAACTCCATACAGCGGACGCGTAGCGTGCGTGTTGCAATGTGTATCCTCATGGTAACCGGGACGGTACTGCACGCCGAAACGAGCTGGCCGCAGCTGACCGCCGAAATCTGGCACGACATGACGCCCGATGGGTTGGAGAGACTCCTGAGCGAGGGGAATGATATCTCTGAGCGGGACGGGGTAGGTATGACCGCGCTCACGCGTGCGGCGCAATACAGTCGCGACCCGAGCATTCTGCGGCTGCTTCTTACCAACGGAGCACAGGTTGATATACGAGACGAAGGCGGTTGGACTCCGCTCATGCGCGCCGCCCGGAGTAACCCGAACCCGGAGATTCACACCACGCTCATAGAAGCCGGCGCCGATGTCAACGCGCGCAACATGGCCGACTACACAGCGCTCATCTGGGCAACCCGGGAGAACCCCAACCCGGACGTAGTGCTGCTGCTGCTTGATGCCGGCGCAAACACCGCGTTACGGGGCGTTGACGGCCGGAGGGCGGTGGAGTTCCTCCCGGAAAACCCTGCTCTCACCGGCACCCGCGCCGCGGCTCGCCTCGGTGGACCATAGGCGGCCACCGGATCATCGGTGTGCGGCGGGGGAGGGCCGGCGACGTCCCATCCAGTGATCCACCAGGTCCTTGACTTCCGTACTCGCCAAACGGCGTACCAGTTATTCCGATCGGAAGATTCGCTGCCGTTGTTGGGGTAGATGTTACCCGAGAAGAAATCCCTTCAATAGGTTGGAAATCTAATAGGCTGAAAATTTCATCGTGACGTTTGGGCGCAGTGCATCATCGAGATCGTCTTCGCCACAGTGCGCTTACGGACAAACAAAACCAGAGGCCGTGAAACGCACAAAGCAAAGATCGGATTCGGAGGGGATACCCTCCCACTGATATTTACAGTATTGTACTTGACATTACCAAGCTATCCACTATTCTTTTAGAATGCGTCACCTGAGTACAAAAATTGCTGTCGCTACGGGGCTTTTGGCGGCCCTGGTGATGGTTTCCTTCACGGTCTTTGTCTCAACGTCGGTTACCGGCTTTCAGCGCCAATCAGAAGAGCTCAGCCGGCAGCGGCTCCTGGCGGACTACGACCACTTGATCCGAATGCTGGTAGAAAGCGTGGTGACCTCGGTAGCCGCGGTCCATGACCGGGAGCTGAGTGGGGAGCTGACCGCCGACGAAGCGCGGGATCTGGCTCAGATGGTAGTCCGCGAGGCCACCTACGGTGAATCCGGATACTTCTGGGCGGACGCCCGCGACGGCACGCTGGTGGCGCACCCCTATCTCCGGGATACCGAGGGCTCCGACCGCAGTGACCTCGAGGACGTCAACGGCAACCGGATCATCGAAAACATCATCCAAGTCGCCGAAAACTCCGACGGAGGCTACACCGAGTACTGGTTTCCCAAGGAGGAGGGCGGTGAGCCGTTTCCCAAACGAGCGTACTCGCTCGCCTTTGAGCCGTACGGATGGATCATCAGTACCGGCAACTATTACGATGAGATCGACGCGGTGATTCAGTCGACCCGAGCGGAGAACGAGGTGATGCTGCGCCGCCTGACCCTTACGATGAGTGGCTTCTCGCTCCTGTCGATCGCCGCGTTCGTGGCGCTGGTGTTTCTCCTCGGTCGGCGGCTCACGATGCCGCTGCGGTCCGTCGAGGCGTCGCTTAACGAGGTGGCGGAGGGCGCCGGTGACCTCACGCGCCGCCTGGAGATCGCAGGCCGCGACGAGGTTGGACGGGTGGCCGCAAGCTTTGATCGCTTTGTCGCCGGGCTCCAGGAGATGGTCGCCGGTGTGAAAAGCTCCGTCGGTACGCTCTCCGGTCTCGGGGACGAGCTTGCGGAAAACTCCACGCAGACCGCCACGGCGATCAACGAGATCACTGCCAATATCGAGAGTGTAAAGGGGCAGGTTCATGCCCAGCAAGAGCAGGTTTCAACGACCGCCTCGTCGGTGGAAGAGCTGACGCGCAACATCGAGAGTCTCGAGGGGCAGATGACGACGGAACGTTCGACCCTGGAGCAGACCGGTGGTCATATCGAGGCGATGCTGGAATCCGTCAAGACGATGGTCCGGGACGTGCGGGCGACCCAGAGCGAGCTCACGGAACTGCACGAGAAGATCCGGCAGGGTCGAGATGGTGTGGAACAGACCGACGAGGCGGTGAAGCAGATCATGAGCCGATCGGTTCAACTCCAGGAAGCCAATACCTTCATCGTGAATATTGCCAATCAGACCAACCTTCTGGCGATGAATGCGGCGATCGAGGCGGCCCACGCCGGGGAGGCGGGGCGCGGATTTGCCGTGGTGGCGGAGGAGATCCGCAAGCTCGCCGACCAGGCCGGTGAGCAATCGCACGTCATCGGTGAGGAGATCAACGGCATTCACGGGGAGATCGAAAGCACCTCGGCGCAGACCGCCGCCACGCAGGAACTGTTTGATCTCGTGAGCACGACGATCGGTTCGGTGGATACTGTTTTCTCCCGGGTTGCGGAGGGAGCCGAGGAGCAGGGGAGTCTTGGTGATCAGGTTGCGGCCGCCCTGGACCGTCTCCGAGAGATCGTCGACAGTGTCCACGGTGGCGCCGGCGAGATGACGCGGGCCAATCAGCAGATCCTCGACGCCGTCTCGGAGCTCCGGGATCGCGCCGCGCAGATGACCGCATCGATCGACGAGATTGCCGTTGGTGCCGGACACATCAACGGGGCGGTAAACGGGCTCAACGACAGCTCCGGGGGAACCCGGGACGCAATACACGATATCGTGTCGAGGGTCGACCGATTCCGGACCGCGTAAGGGCTACCCGGGAAGCGCTTGATACGCTCATTTGGTCGGTCCTTCAGTTCCGTTTCGCGGCGCGATCCGGCATGAGCGCTGCAGGGGCGCTCCCATCGGAGGGATGATAATGAGCAAATTACTTGGTGGAGTACTGCACGGTGCGCCCGAGGTTGGGAAGCTCAAACATTTTCACTTCACCGTAGTGGTTGGGCCGCCCGCCGCTCGGCTCTCCCACGAATTGTGCCCCTGCCTCCTGTTTCAGGGTGATCGCGTTTAGAACGGCGAAGCTGAAGGCATCCCGACCGATAATGACCGACCGCTCATACGAGGCTCCGTTCTCATGGCGTAAACTCAGGCCGTCGATCAACGGCTGCGGTGCACCGATCTCCTGTGGACGCTCCTTTAAGAGCACCATCGCCTTGAAGCGCTCCCGGGGGCCATTGCAGACAGCTCGTCCGGTGTTCTACCGTTCACCGCGACTCCCGACGGTATAGCGGAGAAACGCCCTCGACCATGCGGCAATGGATCACCCTCGATGTTCGATGATTCTCCTTGACCTATCTTGAATATTTGGTAACATAGCCAATAATACCATCGTTTGGAGATTGAGTATGTCACAGACACGCCCCATAGCCGGTCGAACGCTGGGGGAGCCCGGCACCGGCGCGGACACCCCCGCACACACAGCTACCGGAACCTCTACCGGCGCAGGTCCCTCTTGTGCTCCCTATCCAGAGCTCTCCGTTGCCCCCGACGGCAGCATCACAATCCCCCGCGAGCTGGCACAGCAGTGGGGGCTGGTTCCCGGGGCTACAACCAGGATCGATGTTCGTGATCACCACCTTGAGATCAGACGGCCGATCTCACACTTACAACAGATCTACGTGGAGCTGACAACCGGATGCAACATCGATTGTCGCACCTGTATGCGGAACGTCTGGAGTGAGCACACCGGCTTCATGAGTGAGGAGACGTTCGAGCGCGTTGTGCATGGCGTCGCGACGATGCAGGTGACGCCGACCGTATTTTTCGGTGGATTCGGCGAGCCTCTGCACCACCCGCAGGCGGTGGAGTATATCAGGCGCATGGTGGAGGCCGGCGCTGAGGTGGATTTGATCACCAATGGGACCCTGCTCACGGAGGCCCGGATCGAACAGCTGATGGACGCCGGCTTGCGGCGAGTATGGGTATCGCTGGACGGGGCCCGGCCGGAGAGCTACTCCGATGTGCGGCTGGGCGCTTCCTTGCCTCGGGTACTCAAGAACCTGGAGACGTTGAATCGGCGTAAGCGGCGCTTGGCGAGCACCCGGCCGGAGCTGGGTATCGCCTTTGTGGCGATGAATAAGAACATTGGTGACCTGCCGGAGGTGGTGGGTATCGGCCTGGACTACGGTGCGCAGCATTTCTCAATCAGCAATGTGCTTGCCCATGACGAGCACTTGCGGCCTCAGACACTGTACAACCGCGAAGCCGCTGCCTGGAACCCGCGGCGTGCCTCAGTGGATATCGCCCGGATGGATAGTGAAGAACCCCGGGTGGCCGCTGCCATTCAGGGGATGCTCCAGGCTGGATCCCGTACCCGAGGGGGTGTGGAATTAGGCTTTGCCCCTGAAGGGGATCGATGTCCCTTTATCGACAAAGGGAGCACCAGCATTCGCTGGGACGGAAAGGTGTCCGCCTGTCTGGCGCTCTTGCACACCCACACCTACTACGTTGGTGATACTCGCAGGACCAGCTATGAGCACACCTTTGGTTCGGTCGGAGATACCTCGCTCATGGAGATCTGGAACTCGCCGGACTACGTCGGTTTTCGCCGCCGGCTCGAGGAGTTTTCCTTCTCCCCCTGTACCACGTGCCGCGCCTGTGAACGGATCGAGGAGAACCTCAGTGACTGTACCGGTCATGAACACCCCGCATGCGGCGGGTGTCTCTGGGCGCAGGGATTTGTCAGGTGCCCCTGAGTAGACTGAGCAGTAGTAGTGCGGAGTCGAGTCAGGTGAGACAGCGGCTGGAGGGATCGGCGGGGGCATAGCTGCCCGCAATCCGCCGTATTCTCGCCCTGAGGGGTCTGCGGTTCTCAGCGGCGAGGTAAGGACGGAGAGCGAGCTCGAGCGCCGCGACGCCGAGTTGCAACGAGAGATCCGGGTGAACCGGAGTCGGCTGGAACAGGTACAGGCGTATTTGGCGAGGATCCACGAAGGAGACGCCATGACAGGCGAACTTACGGGAAAAGCGCTCCCGGAAGTCATCGTCGCTTCCATGCGCACAACAGTCCCGGGGTACGACGCGTTCTTCGAGATCGTGCCGAAGATGGGCGAATACATGCAGCGTGTCGGCGCGGTATGCCGCGAGCCCGCATACTGCTTCATGGACAAGGGAAAACGAAAGAAGAGGCGAAAGAAAACCTCCGGGAAGCTATCGCACTTATACTCGAAGACAGGGGAGTTCCTAGACGTCGGTTGTACTTTTGTTACAACCTGCCGATCGAATGGACAAAGAAAAGCCTTACTCCGTATCGTTTCTTGCTTCGCTGCGTGACGGCGTGTTCCTCCCTTCGGTCCGGCACGCGCCTGGATCCCGTCCGCTCCATCCGACCCGCCTCCGATCCTAAGGTGAATGCCACGGCTAAGCCGTGAAACGTGAAGAGAGTCCATGACAGACAACCGGCGGTGCCTCCATGCTGGCATCAGAGGCGAGCATGGAGGCGTGCGTGGTCTTCGCCTGGCCGACCATTGTGGTGGTCCAGGCCAGTCGACGTGACTCTGTCCTGCCCGGCCGCGCTGGCGGCGCAGTCCCCGGCTCTTTCGCCGAGGTGAGTGTCGTTAGCACCGCCTGTCTGCTCGACGCGAGCGTGGATCCATCGGCGGGCCGTGCGACCCAAGCACGGCAAGCGACCGGTCAAGCGGTCGCGCGCCACGGCTGCGTTTGACACGCCAGGGAAAACTTTAATAATTTAGACGAGTAGGAAAAGATTATCAATTCAATCACATTAAGGAGCGATTGTATGATGCAACATTTCAAGAAGGCCTTGCTGGTCGTCGCACTGGTCCTTGGCACCGCCGTGGCTGCGCAAGCGGAGGAACCGGACAAACTCTTCGTGAGCGTGACCTCCGAAAATCGGCAGACGCAAGGGTTCTCTCTGATCCTGGCTACGAGGGCGATGGAGCAGGGGCAGGAGCCGAGGATCCTGCTCTG
>CAZNRF010000210.1:0-6316 GCA_964575075.1 uncultured Spirochaeta sp.
CGTGCTCCCGCGGCGTCATCGCCGATCTTACCGAGCCACCCCGTCTTTATCCCGAGGCGTGCCATCTGGGTTATGACGTTTCCCGCAACGCCGCCGGGGTGTTCCTGGTACCCCTCGGCCATGGTTTTCTCATCGAGTCGGGGCATATGCTTCATAATTCCATAGTAATCGACCGCTAACGTTCCGATCGATGCAACATCAACTCGCTTCTCGCTCACTTTTTCGTTCCTCAGATTCAACAACGGAAAACCCGTATCGGGCATTTCTTATAACGCGGAGCCGTTACGAAAGCGCCGCCCCACGCTGACCACGGCGATCATTATAATCAGCCCAACGATCAACTGTTGGAAGTTGGCAGGCACACCCAGCAAGTTCAGCCCGTTACGAGCGATACCTAAGAGGACTGCCCCTACCAACGTTCCGATGACCGTTCCAAAACCACCCATAAGGTTCGTTCCACCTATCACCACCACCGCAACGGCCTCAAGTTCATAGAAATTCCCGGCGATCGGCTCTGCCACAGCCATCATCGCCGTGAGCATCAATGCACCGATCCCGCCGAGAATCCCGGTAATAACATAAAACAAGACTTTGTAAGCCCGAGTCGGTAAACCACTAACCACGGCACACCGTTCGCTACCGCCCATTACCGTCGCGACACGACCGATCGTCGTACGATTCAACAAGTATCCACCGGTCGCGACCATGAGAAGCGCCAAGAGAAACTGCTTTGGAACTCCTGCGACAAAACCGGTAAAGGTAGAGACGAAGGAAGGATTGATTCCCATCAGAGGCCGGCCGCCGGATAACACGAGGGCCAATCCGCGAAAGACGCTCATCGTCCCAAGGGTGGTTATGAAAGGCGGTGCGGCGAGGTAGGCAACGATCACTCCGTTTATCAACCCCAAGAGGGCCCCGATGGTCAGTCCAATCCCGACGCCCGCAAGTGCGTTTATGACCCCAGGATCCGAAATCGTCCGGAAGAATTGTGCAACGATCACTCCAGTTAAAGCAATGTTCGCACCAACGGAAAGGTCGATTCCTCCACTGGTGATGAGAATCGTCATCCCCACAGCGAGGATAATGTTGACGGTGATTTGGTTAGCAATATTTACGAAGTTGTTGGCGTCCAAAAAGCGCGGTGAGATGACGCTCAAAGCGAGAGCCATAGCGATCGTCGCGGCAAGGGGTCCAATGTAAGGCCGACTCTTCAACCAACTTAAGGTTCGACTCATCGTTCCGTACAGCGTCAAATCCGACATATCAGTGTTCCTATTCCTCGTATGCTTGAAACTCGATCGCCATTAGGCGGGGGTAATCTAACTCGCCTCGCTCGTAGGGCCCTTGCAGTCCATCGTCGGTGAGCACCAAGATACGGTCGCTCATTCCGAGAATCTCCCGGGGTTCTGAAGAGAAAATGAGAATGCCCTTGCCTTCTGAGGCGAGGTTGTTGAGGAGACGAGCAATTTCCGCTTTCGCGCCGACGTCGATCCCTTTTGTCGGCTCGTCTAGCATCAGTACCGATGAATCTCCCATCAAGCGACGAATGAGGACGACTTTCTGTTGATTCCCACCGCTCAGATTTCCTACAGGGAGATCCAAGTATTCCCGTTTCATATTCAGGAGTCCGGCGTACTCCGCAGCTAAGCGACGCTCCGTGCCGAAGAGGATCGAAAAGAAGCGAGAGATTGAATCGAGAATCGTGATCGTCATGTTCTTGATGCTTTCAAGGCTTAGGACGAGACCCTCGCCGCGTCTGTCCTCGGTGACGTACCCGACACCCATCCGATTAGCGTCCACAGGACTGACAACATCTCGACGTTGGTTCGCTATACGGACGGTACCCGCGATACGCGCCCGGAGGACGACAAGGCTCTGAGCGAGTTCAGTTTTGCCCACTCCCACAAGCCCGGTTATTCCAAGTATCTCTCCGGCGTACAGTTCGAAGGAAATCCCATCAACGATTCGACCTTGGTTATTACGAAAGGCGACTCCCTCTACCGTAAGAAGCGTCTCTCCCGCGGTTCCTTCCTCATGGGGAAACTCCTCGCCGACCTCGCTCCCGATCATATGTCGGACCAAGTCGCCCTTACTCACCTCGCGACCATTCGGAAAGCTCGCCACCATCGCCCCATCCCTGAGGATCGAAAAACGATCGCAGATCTCCAGCAGCTCTTCAAGGCGATGAGAGATAAAGATCACCGACTTGCCCTCCCCACAGATACCCCGTATGACAGCAAAAAGCCGCTCGATTTCACGCTGCGTCAATGCCGAGGTGGGCTCGTCCATCACGAAGACACGCCCCCCTTGAAGCATCCGTCGAGCAATCGCAATCATCTGCTGATCCGCTTTGGAAAGCGTCCCGACATCGCGGTCCACGTCGACTTCGCCAATGCCTAGGGATTCCAACGCATCCATGGCCCGGCGCCTCATCGCAGATTGATCCAATAGCCCTAATCTACCGCGAATCTCACGACCGAGGAACAGATTTTCAAGGACGGTCATCCGATCCACAAGGATCAGTTCCTGCGGGATCATCCCGATTCCCAGGTCCAAGGCGGCATTCGGTGTATCGAGCGCTACCGGTTCACCAGCGACGCGAATCACGCCGGTATCCGGCGTTTCTGCGCCGGAGAGAATACGCATCAGCGTGGACTTTCCGGCACCGTTCTCACCCATCAGCCCAACCACTTCACCCTCATCGAGATAGAAGTCGACTGCTTCCAGCGCGCGAATTCCACCGAAGTGCTTGCTGACCCCGGTCATCTCTACGATGCGCATTTCAAGCCCCCGTAGCGCCGCGGCGGCGTAATGAATCGATGATCACCGCGGCAATAATCACCGAACCTATCGCGATCTGTTGAAAGTGCTGGCCCACTCCGACCGTGTTGAGCCCGCTCTTTATCGTGGAAACTATTAGGACACCAATCACAGCCCCAACCATAAGCGCACGCCCACCGTCGAGCGTATTACCGCCAATGATAGGTGCAGCGATCGCCTCCATCCACTCGGTGGTCAGGCCGGCAATCGGTTCGGCGGCATCCATACTGGCCATGAACAGCATTGAAGCGAAGGCCGCCAAGCCACCGGAGACGGCATAGGCGCCGATTCTCACTCGCGATGGGCTCACCCCACAGAGGTACACTGCTTCTTCACTATCTCCAATGCCACGTAAGTATCGACCGAACTTTGACTTATTCAAAGTAATTGCGGAAACAAGGGCGACAAGAGCGGCGATATATACGCCGTTGTTCAAGAGTCGAACCCCGGCAAACACTCTCAAGAACGCGTCGGGCATGCCGATAACGGGATCACCGCCGGAGAGAACCAACGTAAGGCCCCGAGCGATACTCAGCATCGCCAAAGTTACGATGAACGGCTGCAGTCTAAATCTTGATATGATCCAACCATTCGTACCACCGATAGCCGTTCCGATTACAATTCCAATACCGACTGCAAGAACGATTGGAACACCGGCCTTCATCGCGGAGGCGGTAATAACTCCGGTCAACGCGAGGACCGAGCCTACGGAGAGATCGATACCGCCGGTTGCGAGGACGAAGACCATTCCCGTTGACAGAATTAGTGATATCGCCGAGTTACCGAGAATGTTAGTGAGGTTGTACGCAGTAAAATAATAGCGAGAGGATAGGGTAAACACCACGTTCAGTACAATTAGGCTGATGATGACGCCAAGGTACCGATCGATAAACACTCTATTGCGGCTAATCGTCATACACTACCTTCCAGGTGGTGAAGGGGGCGATATATCGCCCCCCTCGAACCCGTTTTTGATTCGAACACTACTCCAAATTCTGCAGGCCGACATACATATCCCGGTACTCGTCAACTTTCTCGGCGATGTTGCCGGCATGCCATATTTCTTGCGGACCATAAACCACTTCTGGCTTATCGTCGAATTGCCCTTCTAGGATAAGGATCGCCGCTTCCACCGAAGAATACGCCAAACCGTACTGGAAAAACGCCGTCGTAGCGTCAACTTCGCCGTTCTGGATCGAGGAGATTGCGTCGGGAACCGCATCGACCCCTGTAACGATCACCTGGTCTTCTTTCCCGGCGTTGAGAACCGCCTGGTACGCACCCATCGCCATGTTGTCGTTAGCGGCAACGATCCCACGAAGGTCGGGATTGGCTTGAAGGATATCAGCGGTGACGTCCAATGCTTTGCGCCGATCCCAGTCACCGTTGAACACGCCTAGATCTTCGAGCTGCGAGTGCTTATCCAGCTCTTCCAGGTAGCCGTCCTCCCGCTCTTGTGCGGAACGTCCACCCGGGAGTCCCATAATGTGGATCACTTTCCCGCCCTCTTCGCCGAGTTCTTCGGCGATGTATTGAACCGAAAGGCGAGTGTTCTCTTTAAAATCAACCGTGATAAAGGCCTCGATGTCGATGTTGTGCTTCTGTTGGTTTTCGGGCGTGATATGAGCATCAATTGAGTTGATAATCGGAATCCCTAGTTGGCTCGCCGTTGCGAGAGGCTCTAACAAATTGGTATCAGTGATCGGGGATACACAGAGGATGTCGAACTCTCTCCCGAGCATGTCTTTAAGGGTATTGGCTTGGGCTCGCAGGTCATCCTCGGAGGGAGAGGCGAAAATTTCCACCTCGACACCGTAGTCCCGGGCGGCGTCTTCGTAGCCGTTCTTGACGTCCAGCCAAAAGTCATTGATCAACGATTTCTCCATGACACCGATCCGCCATACCTTGCTCGGCGTGGGGATAGTTCCGAATTCATCGGCGTTGAAACGACTCGGTTCTCCTCCACGAGGAGCGTCAACCGCTTGTTCCACCTCTTCTTGTCCAGACCCAAACGCCGCAAAGGTGACTGCAAAGAGAATCAACAATACGACGCACATCCGCACTGTCCTTTTACTAAACATCCCAAATACCTCCTACATGGTAATTCGCCGACAATCTGTTAGCGTTAACTGGTAACGTTAACTGTTATCGTTAACAGGATTGTACAGGCAGATACAACAGATGTCAAAAGTTTTTTTTAAATGCGTGACGTACCAGTACGGCCGCCGAGCAGTAGAACAGACGAATTCGAATCAACCACTGAGAATCAAGGCGCACCTCTTGTATTTTGTAGAATAGACAAAGTCGATCCTTTATCCTGTACAGGCACGCATGATTAGTGCGAGCCTGGAAATGAAAAGGAAGCCGTGGGACAACGTAAACGGAGATCTATGGATCTCAAGTGTCAAGGGCTATCGAGACGATTCAGCGGGACCGCCGGGTTCCCGATGTGATCCGTCAGGCGAACTGACCCCGGGGGCTGTGCGGACCCGCGTCCGCAAGCCGGAAGCGGGTGTTCACGCCGTGCACGGATGTCTTGATGCTCTGAGCGTACGCAGAGTAACTCGGGAGTTTTTCGACCGCCGGATTCTTCCTCGCAACGTCGGGGTTCCCGAGACGATACGAGAGGTCTGGTTGGGAGAGCTGCAGACGCCGCCGATTCGATGGAAGCAGGGGCAGCGCGGAACCTCGGTGATCATTAGCGACTATGCACGCCGGGACTTGGAGGCGGCATACCAACACGCTGCTGGATGCGTAGCCGCTTCTCATCCAGCTCACTGACCTGAGCCACGTACTCCTGGAACGTCTCGTGGAGTAACGGCGAGGAGAACTGCTGCGTTCGAAGCCACTGCCAGAACTTGCCCGTCCAGTTTGACCCCTCGGTGTAGCGAATCTCTTGACGATGCAGAAAGTGAAGGAGCCGCAGCTTGGCCTTCTTCAGATCAAGCTTTACATCCTCATAGAGACGCAAGTAGTCTCGTACCGCGTCCTCCTCCCGCGATGGCGTGTAGATCGGACTGAGTTCACCGCGACGAAGCGCAAGCGCCAGCTTCCGCGCGTCTGGCCGATCGGTCTTGATGCGGTCGGTAGCTTTCTTTGGCAGCGATGCCGGGGCTACGACCATGCAACAGACACCCATCTCGGTAAGCCGTCGGTACAGTCCAAACCCGAACCCGGAGGCTTCGTAGCATGCCTGCACCACCTCGCCCGACTCCAGTAACTCCTTGAAAAACCGTTCGATCTCCTTCGGCGTGTTCGCAACTATTCGTTCGAGCCGAGGGCGACCTTCAAAACCGCGCAATACCGAAACCGCGATCTTCTCCGAGTCGACATCCATCCCGACGTACATTACACTTTCCATGCTGGCCTCCTGTGCGTTGTATGTGGCGCGAGCTTTTTCCCTCTAATCCACGATAATGCAACCACGGGAGGTTCTTCATATTCTCTTGTTGATACGTCAGGTGCACCACCTGCTCCTCTAAAGTAGCTCCAGAAG
>CAZNRF010000211.1:0-6294 GCA_964575075.1 uncultured Spirochaeta sp.
CCGGACTGTGGGGCGCGTGCACACGAGCCGCGTACGCGAGAGTGGCGGGGGCGAATGGTTTGTGCAGAGACATGATGTCCGTAGCACTCGGCGGTAGCGATAAGATTAATGCCGTCGTGTTTGGCTGCTCCCAGAATCGCGTCAACCTCAGCGCGGGTGAAGTCGACTCCCCACTCGCCCCCGATTTGCCACGTCCGCACGCCTACCACGCTCGCGTTGATTCCCGTGCTTCCCAGTGTCCTGTAAATCATGCTGTCACTCTATCAAACTCTGCAGATAGTGGCAGCCGGAATGCGATCCCGCCGGATACCGGTATGATGGCGAGCGTTAGTGGGTTGCGTTAGCGGGTTGCGGCACACTCCTGGGCGGCAGTTACCACGGCCTGAAACAGGCGCAGATACCCGGAATCGATTGGTGGCAGCGCCTCGGCGTGAAACTGGACGCCCATGCAGAACGCCCGAGACGGATCTTCCACGCCTTCGATGATGCCGTCGGGAGCGCGGGAGGTCACCACAAGCCCACTGCCAAGATCGCGCAAACCTTGGTGATGAAAGCTGTTTACCAGGATCCGCCCCTCGGCGTCCGGTGGAAACAGCTGCTCCATCCGTGATCCCGGCTCAGCTGAAATAGAATGGTGGAGACTTTCCATCGGGTTCTGGAACGGCGCGTGCCCGATCGGGTTGGCGACCTCACTGGGAATATCCTGATAGAGGGTCCCGCCGCGGTGCACATTCATAATCTGAATGCCACGACAGATACCGAGAATCGGAATGTCCCGCTCTTCCGCCGCCGCAAGCAGGGCCAGTTCCCAGCGGTCCCGGGGCAGATTGGTGAGCCCCAACTCCGGACGCGGTTCCTCGTGGAACATGAGGGGTGATACATCCTCGCCACCGGTGAGGATGAGGGCATCCAACCGCGCCACAACATCCACCGCCAGCGCGGTCTCCGCTAGGGTGGGTATCAGCCACGGAATGCCCCCAGCATCAACCACCGAGCTGACGTAGTTGTACTGGACTTTGGTGTAGTATTTGTGAGACTCCCGGGCACTGAACATCGTGATCCCTACTACGGGGGCATTCTGGTCGCTCATTGCGAATCTATCTCCTTCCAGTGGTGACACGCCACGGTATGACCCGTAGGACCGGCGGGGGCTGCGGCGGCTACCCCGATCGATGCCACCGGCTCCACGGCCGGTGGGGTATCGACACACACCGCGGTAGCGTAGGGGCAGCGGCCGGCAAAGGGACAGCCCGGCCGTTCTGCCGTGGGGGAGGGGAGTTCGCCGCTGATCGCCTCTTTGTTCCCGGCGCGAGTTGGATCGGGAACGGGGATACTGCGGAGGAGTGCCCGGGTGTAGGGGTGTTTGGGATTGCGGTACAGTTCCTGGGCCGGCGCGGTTTCCATAATTTTCCCCAGATACATCACCGCCACGCGGTGAGAAATGTGTTTCACCACCGCCAGATCATGCGCGATAAACAGAAGCGCCACCCCCAACTCCTGCTGGATCCGTTTGAGCAGATTGAGAATCTGGGCCTGAATCGAGACATCCAGCGCGCTCACCGGCTCATCGGCGATAATCAGCTCCGGCTGGGAGGCGATTGCCCGGGCGATGCCGATACGCTGCCGCTGGCCGCCGGAGAACTCGTGGGGATAACGACGAATGTAGGCGCGGGGCAGGCCGGTGAGGTCCATATATTGGTACACCAGGGCCTCTGCATCTTCACCCCGCCGGTAGCGTCGCAGGGGCTCGGCGATAATGTTGCCGATCGTCATGCGTGGATCGAGAGAGCTGTAGGGATCCTGGAAGATCATCTGCATCCGATGTCGCATCGGTCGCAGGGCCCGTGGGGATAGTCCCCCGATTTCCGTTCCATCGAGATAGATCGAACCGGAGGTCGGCCGTTCGAGCCCAACAATGGCGCGGCCGGCGGTCGTCTTCCCGCATCCGGACTCCCCCACGAGTCCAAGCGTCTCTCCGGGATATACCTGCAGCGATACGCCGTCCACGGCACGCACCGCCCCGTGGTCGCGGCGCAGCACCCCCGCGCGAACGGGAAAGTGCACCTGGAGGTCCCGCACATCAAGAATGGGTCGTTTCGTCTCCGGTGTCACCGGGCGTCCTCCTCGATCCGGGGGGCGTCGTTTAGCCAGCACCGCACCGTATGTCCCGCGCGCACCCAGGTGGTGGGGGGATCTTCAGTGGTGCAGCGCTCCATCACGTACTCGCAGCGCGGGGCAAAGGGGCAGCCCGGGGGCAGATCCGACGCGTCCGGCACCTGGCCCGGGATCACCTCCAGCCACTCATGCTCCGTTTCAAGATCAGGGATGCTGCGGCGCAGTCCCGCCACGTAGGGATGCACCGATTGACTGAAAATTTCATGGACGCTGCCGGCTTCAACCACTCGGCCGGCGTACATCACCACCACCCGATCTGCTACTTCCGCTACCACTCCCAGATCGTGGGTGATGAGTATGACCGCCAAGCCCATCTGTTCTTGAAGGTGTTTCAATAGGCGGAGGATTTGCAGCTGCACGGTGACGTCGAGGGCGCTGGTAGGCTCGTCGGCGATGATGACTTCCGGTTCACAGGCCAGGGCGATGGCAATCATCACCCGTTGGCGCATACCGCCGCTGAGCTGGTGGGGATACTCACCCATCCGTTGTTCCGGTGCGGCGATTCCCACCTTGCGCAACAGATCCAACGCCCGACCCCGCGCCTCTCGGGGCCCACAGATTCGGTGAATCAACATCGGCTCCATGATCTGTTTGCCGATCGTGTGCACCGGGTTGAGGGAGGTCATGGGCTCTTGAAACACCATCGATATCCGTCTGCCCCGGATGCGCCGGAGATGATCTTCCGAAGCGCGAGCCAGATCCGATCCATCGAACATGATGTGCCCCGATACCAGTCGTCCCGGTGGCCGCGGCACGAGGCCCAGCACGGAGTGAGCCGTAACCGACTTGCCGGACCCGCTCTCTCCGACCACAGCCAGCGTTTCACCGGGATAGAGATCGTATCCGGCTCCTTCCACCGCATGGACGACCCCGTCATCGGTATCAAAGACGACGCGGAGATCCTCGATTCGCAGGAGCGGTGTGGCCGGCTGCGCTGTGTTCATATTCGTATTCATACCGTTATCACCGTAGACGCGTATCAAACGCGTCGCGAAGCCCATCTCCGAGGAGGTTTACCGACAGTACCGTCAGCAAGATCAATACCCCCGGGACAACCGCCATAAGTGCGTTCTGGTACAGAAATTGCTGACCGGTGGAAAGCATCGAGCCCAGACTCGGAGTTGGGGGCTGGATTCCCAGACCCAAAAAGGAGAGCCCCGAGATAGTGAGGATCGTTTCCCCCACCTTTAACGTCGCCATAACGACCAGCGGCCCAATGGTGTGGGGCAGAATATGGCGCATGAGGATTACCGGGCTGGGCACGCCCATCACCCGGGCGGCGTCCACAAACTGGCTTCTTCGCAGAATAAGCACCTGTCCGCGAATAAGCCGCGCCAGCTGCATGATCCCGGAAAGGCTCACCACGAGTACCAGGTTCAGGAGTCCCGTTCCGAGCGCCGCCATGAGCGCGATCGCCAGGAGAATAAACGGCACCGAGTTCCACATCTCCAGGATGCGCATAATGAGGGCATCCGCCCACCCACCGTAATATCCGGCGATGAGCCCGAAGAGCGTCCCCAACGCGATATTCACGATCACCGCCAGCACGGAGACTCCCACGATCGTGCGGAGCCCGAAGATCGCCCGGGAGAGAACATCGCGGCCCAAATCATCGGTGCCGAGCAGGTGCTGATCGACCGGACCGGCGGCCACCAGGGCCCAGTTGATCTCGTATGGATCGTGGGGAACGAGAAAGGGACTGAACACCCCCACATAGAGGAGAATGAGAACGATCACCATTCCGGTCATGGCGGCGCTGTTGGCCTGAACCTTTCGCCACGCCAGGACGCCGGTGGATGTAATCTCCGCTTCACCACCCCGCGGTCGAGTGGTGATCGCCACTACCACGAGCAACGCCGTAATCGCGGCTCCCACGCCGTAGGACACCGCGTGATCAAAGGAGTGTGTCATTCGCGGAGCAAACAACCCCAGCCCCGCCAGATACACGGCGATGAGAATCCATAAACTGCGATGAAAGCCCAGAACTCGTTTACTCATAGCTAATCCGCGGATTGATCACTGTATACAGGATATCTACCGTGAGGTTTACGATCACGTAGACTAAACCCAGAAAGAGCACCGTCGCCATCACCAACGGCTCATCCCGCCGGAGAATTGCGTTTATCGCCAGACGTCCCGCGCCGGGCCAGGCAAATACGGTCTCCGTGAGTACCGCACCGGCAAACAGCCGGGCAAACTGGTTCCCGATGTTGGTAACGATCGGTATCAATGCGTTCTGCAAACCGTGGCCGAGAATGATCCGCGCCCGGCCGGCTCCCTTTGATGTGGCGGTGCGAATGTAGTCTTCGCTCAGTACTTCCAGCATTGATGAGCGCGTGAGCCGGGTCGTGGAGGCCATGAGGACCAGAGACAGTGCGAAAGCGGGCATAATCACATGCCGAAGGCCGTTCGCCGTCCATATCGGACCCCCGTATCCACTGGCGGGAAGCCACTGGAGTCCCACGGAAAAGACGTATATCAGGAGGATCCCGGTAAAGAACACCGGAATCGACACCCCGAATAGGGCGATTCCCATTGAGGCGTAATCGAAGACGGTATTTCGCCGCACCGCCGCGATAATACCGGCGGGAATCGCCACCACCAGGGCGATAATAAGAGCCGCCAGTCCCAGTTGAAGCGTCGCCGGCAAGCGGTTCAACACGAGGGCCGAGACGCTTTCACCGTAGTAGATCGACTGTAGCTCACCGGAGAACAGGGTTTGCATCATCAGGACATACTGAACCGGGAGTGGTCGATCGGGGCCGTATTGGGTGCGGGGGGGTGCCATTGCCGACCCGCTCGCCTCCCGGCCCCCCACGAAGTGCGCGGGGGCTCCGGGGGTGCGACGGGTGATTGGCAAGATGAAGACGGACAAAAATATGACCACCGGAATCATTGAGAGAATCCGGCGCAGGATATAGCTCAACATGGGTAGCTTGGTATTCCTCCGTCTGCGGGCATACGCCCCGTGCTGGTAGTCTTAGATAGACTACCACACACGGAGCGCGTACAAAAGTGTGTTCGTTATCGGAGAGACACGTTCCGTTCGGCCGTAACCAGGTTGAAATATCCCTGTGGCGACGCCTCGAAATCCGCAACCGAGTCATCTACCCCGACGATCTGGTTGAGCCATACCAGCGGGATGTGTACGTAATCGGTGGCGAGGGTCTGTTCCATCACCTGATGGTAGATCTCTCGCCGCTCATCGTTATCGGTAACGCGTCGACCCTCATCCAGGAGCTCATCCACCTCGGCGTTCTCGTACTGGGAGAAGTTGCGATTGGATGAAGAGTGGAAGATGCGGTACGTCCAGCGATCGGGATCCGGAACGGAACCCCAACCCATCGTGTAGATCGGCTCACCCTCTTCCAGTAAGGGCAAGAGCGTACCGAATTCCGGGCTTTCCACCGATGCGGAAATATCAAACTCCCGCAGTGCCGTGGCTACCGCCTGAGCAACACGCAGACGAAGTGGATCATCCACGCTGTAGATCGTGAAAGAGAGATCGTCCTCCAGAACTCCGTCGGACCGAAGCTCTTCGATGAGCTCCGCGGCGCGATCGGGATCGTACTGCAATGCCGCGTCCTCCAGATCGTCCGTCTCGCCCCCGAGGGTGTTGGGCGGAATCCAGCTATACGCGCGCGTTCCCGCCTCTCCCCAGATACCTTCCACCATGGAATCCACATCGATCATATGGTAGACCGCCTGGCGAAATCGCACATCCGAGAAGGGCTCTTCATCATCAACAAAGCCCAGGTACCGGTTGGACAGGCCCGGCACGATTTGCACCTCAAGATTGTCGCGGCCGTCAATACGGTCGATGTCTTGCGGCAGGACGTTGGTTGCGATGTGGATTCCTCCCGAGAGGAGCTCCGCGGTCATCGTTTCCGCCTGGGGAATGGGCCGGAACACGACTCGGTCCAGCGCGGGCTCAGTCAGGAAGTAGTCGGGATTGCGCTCGAGCACGATCCGATCATCCGGCACCAGCTCAACGAACCGATACGGACCGGTACCCACCGGCTCGCGATCAAAGCCGTCCATACCAACCTCTTCCGCGTAATCCTTGGGGATGATGCCCGTGGAGGGATGTCCCATGGCCAGAATAAGCGCGGCGTAGGG
>CAZNRF010000212.1:0-6274 GCA_964575075.1 uncultured Spirochaeta sp.
CTGGAACAGTGAGCAATAACGGGTTACTGTATATGAGTAAAATTGAAGGAGCACGCCATGGCAGTCACGCGGCATCAGTCCCGCCCTACCCCAACCGGAACCGTTCACCGGACAATAGCACTTCTGGAAGGTGCCTTACAGCAGCTCGGCGTCCACACGGATAGACTTGAAATGGAACGGGTTGGCGTGATGGTGAATCGGGCCATGAGCGCTCAGCACCGTAGTTTCCACACCCCGGAGCATATCTTTGACCTGGCTGATCCCGACGATCCTCATGTAACGCTGGCAGCCCTCTTTCACGACGTCGTCTACTATCACGTGGATATGGGATTTTCTACCGACATCGGAGAGGTTTTACAGCCATACATCGACGTCGAAGGAGACGCGCTGCGGATCAGTTCCAACATCTCCCCCGATGATCGGGCCTTTTTCGGGTGCGCCGCGGTATTCGGCTTTTCGCCAGGGGATCTCCTCTCTCCGTTTGGCGGACTCAACGAGTTCCTCAGCGCCCTTCTGATGGATGTACTTCTGGAAGGAACCGTGTCGGATTTGGATTTGCTGATCGCCACGGCGTGTATCGAGGCCACCATACCGTTTCGACCGGTGTCATCCGAAGGGCTGGAACCGCCGGAACTGCTGGCGCAACGCCTCCAGGAGACCAACGAGCGGTTTGGTCTTGGGCTGAACGATCAGGGACTGGCGCGGGTGGTTACCTCGGCGGTTCGCTTTGCAAACTCGGATGTGCAGAACTTTGCCGAGAGCGATGTAGCCCGATTCCTGGACAACACCTGGAAGCTGCTACCGGAAACAAACCCGGTATTGCGTTTTAAGGGGGTCTACACGATCCAGAATTATTCCCTCGCCCTTCTCAAGATGTACGGGTTTCTCGGGGTGTTGCAGCCGGAATCGGTCTTTCATCACTACCAGGGCTTTCCGCATGAAGCAGAGTACCTGCGAATCGTGGCGTTGGCCCGCCGAAACCTGACGGTGGGGCATCGCTATCTGGGAATCAAGCTACTGACCGCGGGAATCCTGCACGCCCTGGCGCAACTCACCGGCGGGGATGCCCCGGTGGCTTTGTTTATGGGGGACCTCAAGCCACAGGAAGAGGGGGGACAACTATCAGCATATCTCCCGGAGCAACCGGTCAATTGCCATCGACCCGACGATGAGCAGGATGATCTGTTTCGCCTGCTGGCGCACGGCCGAGCGGGTGAGGCCGGGTTTGACTTGCAGCACTCCCCACTGTCTCTCTTTGTATATAGATGCCTGTCCGACTCCGAACTCAGCGGAGGAATCGAGCAGGCCCGGCGGATGTTTGCCGGTGAGTCCTCACCCGAATCGTTCCTGGAGACCCTTCCCCGCAAGACGGTAGGAGCTATTGCGGAGGCGGCCTCCTACATGGCGTTTACTCGTTCTCAACAGCTGATGGGTCTGGCAGCGCGTTTTGATCCCTGAGATACATCCGTTCACTGAACTACGTCGCATGACGCCGGTTGTATGGGAAAATCCCCGGCGTGTCTCCTGGGATGTGTCGCAGACCGACGTTCCCCTTGATCGTGCGGCGGTACTCGCCGCGGAAGAGCGATTTCGCAGACACCGGCCCGCTCTGTCGCGCCTTTTTGACACAGATGCCGTTATTGAAAGCCCCCTGCGGCCCGTTCCCGAGGTGGGGGACCGAAATACGTTCATGAAACTGGACAGCCATCTCCCCATCGCCGGTTCGATTAAGGCGCGGGGAGGTATCCATGAGGTACTCCAATACGCGGAAACACTTCTGGAGCGTCACCATCTGCCCGCAGGAATCGCCCTGGACGATCCACAGGCGCGGTCTATCTTCACGAAACACGCCATTGCGGTAGGTTCCACCGGAAACCTGGGCCTCAGCATCGGACGAATGGCCCGGGCGTTGGGGTTCTCGGCAACGGTACATATGTCTTCCGATGCACGGCCTTGGAAGAAAGAACTGCTTCGGTCCGAGGGAGCCACCGTAATCGAATACCGAGAGGACTACAGTACGGCTGTCGCGCGTGGTCGTGCCGCGGCCGCCGATGACCCCCGGGTTCACTTTGTAGATGATGAGAACTCCACCGATCTCTTCCTGGGCTACGCGGCCGCAGGGGAGGAGGTACACCGTCAGCTCACTGCCCTCGGAATCACTCCATCTACGGGGGAACCCCTCACGGTATATCTTCCCTGCGGCGTGGGAGGGGGACCCGGCGGCGTTTGTTTTGGCCTCAAGCTTGCCTTCGGCGATGCGGTTCGCTGCGTGTTCGTAGAGCCCACCCACGCTCCGTGCATGGTCCTTGGATTGGCTACCGATCTGCACGACGAAATAAGCGTGGGTGACATCGGCCTGGACAACCAAACGGTCGGTGACGGCCTTGCCGTCGGACGGCCTTCCCGATTCGTGGGTAAGGTACTGCGGCGGGTTGTGGATGCCTGTGTGACCGTCTCCGATGAAGATATGATCCGCTGGGTTCGCCGGATCTACGACCAGACGGGGCTGAGGCTTGAACCGTCGGCTGCGGCCGCACCCGCCGCGTGGGCGTTGATGTCGCCTGAGAGCGCGCCGGGAACTCACCTTCTCTGGGCCACGGGGGGCAGTATGCTGCCGACGGATGAGTTTGAGCGCTACCTATCGATGAGTTCCGGAACTCCAGGGCCTCAGACGACGCCTCCGCTACCTCACAGCAGGGAAGATACCGACCGATAACCGCGGCGAAACGTCTTGATGGCTACGACCTCATCATTGCGGAGATAGATTCGCGGAATCCGCGAGGTGAACCCGCAGGTGACCTCATAGGTAATCGTTCCGGTCAGGTCCGCCAGCTCCAAGGCATCGATCGTCTCGTGATCTTGCGTTCCCATGAGGACAACGGTGTCTCCCACCGCGACGCGATCGGCAAGGCGAGTGAGATCCACAGCGATCATATCCATGGAGACTCGCCCCGCGAGGGGTACCCGGACGCCGTGCACCAGGACCTCCCCACGGTTGGAGAGGGATCTTGGGTACCCATCTCCATATCCGATCGGCACGATCCCGATTACGGAGCCGGGTCGCACCGCATACGTTCTGCCGTATCCCACCGTCCACTCCCGATCGTATCGCGTAATCTTGACGATCGCGCTTTCCAGTTGCATCACCGGGCGGAGCCCCACCGTTTGATCTACCTCACGGCTTGGATACATACCGTACATGGCGACACCGGGCCGGACCAGATCCCAGGCAACATCACCCGGGAAGTCGATCAAGGCGCCGCTGTTGGCGATATGACGGTACCGCGGCGACACCCCCCTTTCGTTCAATGCGTCGAGCAGGGACTGCAGTTCGTTGATTTGCTGGTGGGCGAACGCCTTGTTCGTCTCATCGGAAGCGGGGAAATGGGTGAAGACTCCCTCCAGCGTTGAGTCGGAGAGACTCGCGATCGTGAGTACCGCTGATAGCGGGTCCGGCTCGAGCATGCCCATGCGACCCATACCGGTGTCCACATTTATATGAAACATCGCCGTGGTTCCCGCATCACCGGCAAGTTCGCTTACGCGGCGCGCATAATCCACGGAGCCGACGCTCAGCCGCGCTCCCGCGCGCAGCGCGGTATCAAGTTCCTCGGGAAACAGATCCTCGAGAATGAGGATCGGCACCGTAATGCCCTGGTCGCGGAGTAGAAGGTACTCCTCGAGGTTGGCTACCGCCAGCATCGTGGCGCCCCACGCCTCGCACACGGCGGAAATCGCCTCCACTCCATGACCGTAGGCATCGGCCTTCACGGCGGGAACGAGCCCGCTGCCGGGAACTCGTTCCGCCAAAAGGGACAAATTGTGTACCACCGCGTCGAGATCGATGTACGCCCGCGTGCGGCGCAAGGGATAGTCGAATAGGTCTCTCGACACGGGTAACCTCCTGCACATCCAGTGGTGCGTAACTCAGGGTGCTGAGCGTTAGGTGTTGAGCTTGCCCTTCTTCTCATACTCCTTGAGCGCCGCAAACACAACCGGGCTCAAAGCGATAAGCGCCACGAGGTTCGGAATCGCCATAAGACCGTTGAACGCGTCGGAAATATTCCAGACGAAGTCCAGCGAAGC
Source organism: uncultured Spirochaeta sp. (assembly GCA_964575075.1). Taxonomy (GTDB): domain Bacteria; phylum Spirochaetota; class Spirochaetia; order DSM-27196; family Alkalispirochaetaceae; genus Alkalispirochaeta. The sequence goes on from CAZNRF010000212.1 coordinate 4,087, forward strand.
AATCGCTCCGACAAACGCCAGCGCAACCCATACCCACTTGTAGTACTCGGCTACGGTACGGTTGGTGATGTACTCCAGCGACTTAAAGCCGTAGAAGTACCAGGTCAGCATCGTGGAGAACGCGAAGAACACCAATCCAAAGCTGACGATGAACCCACCGAACCCGGGAAGCTGCACGCGGTAGGCGGCGGTGGTAAGCTCGGCGCCGTTGAGACCGCTGGCGATTTCCATCACACCATCGGGCATCGTGAGCACCGCGCTGGTGAGAATTACGAGGGCAGTCATCGTACACACGATAATCGTGTCAATGAACGATCCGAGACTGGCAATAATGCCCTGACGTACCGGATCATTGGTGCGGCTCGCGGCGTGCGCGATCGGCGCGCTCCCGAGACCGGCTTCATTGGAGAAGATACCCCGGGCAACACCAAAGCGAATTACTGAACCCAGAAGACCACCGCCAACCGCTTCACCGGTGAAGGCATTGCCGAATATCCAACCAAAGGCCTGCGGAATCTGGTCGGCGCTGACGATCAGGATAATGATCGATCCCACCACATAGATCGTCGCCATAATCGGCACGATTGCCTCAGCTACGCGGGCGATACTCTTAATTCCTCCGATGATAACCAGTGCCACCGCTACCGCCAGGACAACACCGGTGATCCAGAAGGGAACGCCAAGCTGATTGTTAACCGCAGCGGCCACGGAGTTGGACTGCACCATGTTTCCGATACCTACGGAGGCGATGAAGGCAAAAAATGCAAACAGCCAGCCGAGCCATTTCCAGTTTCCGCCGAACCGCTCTTCCATGCCGACGCTGGCGTAGTACATCGGTCCACCGGATTTCTCGCCGGCCTCGTCGGTGACGCGGTACTTCACCGCCAGTACCGCTTCACTGAACTTGGTAGCACCCCCGAGAATGGCGGTGATCCACATCCAGAAGACCGCTCCCGGGCCACCAAGGGCGATCGCGGTCGCCACGCCGGCGATATTACCGGTGCCGATCGTCGCCGAGAGCGACGTCATCAGGGCGGCGAACGGGCTGATATCGCCTTCACCTTCCGACTTGGTGAACAGTAGCTTGAACGCGAATCCGAGCTTCCGGTACTGAACGATACGCGTGCCGATGGACAGGATGAGTCCCGTCGCAAAGAGCAATACGATCATCACAGGCCCCCAGGCAAAGCCCCCGATCGCGCCAATAACATTGTTGATTGCTTCCATACAATCCTCCTCCGTCTCAGATTGTCACGCCGTCGATAACATCGCCGGTATGCGTATATGTCATGCCGAATGCATCGGCGACTCCGCGATAGGTGAGCTTTCCGTCGTAGGTATTGATACCACGGGCGATAGGCTGGTGGAGCCGGGCAGCCTCGTCCAGACCGCGGTTCGCGATCTGAAGGCCATACGGGAGCGTAGCGGTGGTAAGAGCCTGGGTGGATGTGCGGGATACGCCACCGGGCATGTTTGCCACGCAGTAGTGAACGACGTCGTTCACAACGAAAATCGGATCATCGTGCGTGGTGGGATGGGTTGTCTCGATACATCCCCCCTGGTCAACTGCCACGTCAACGATGACCGAACCCTTCTTCATCCGTTTCAGGTCGTCACGTTTGATGAGGTGCGGTGCTTTTGCACCGGGAATAAGGACCGCCCCCACGATCAGATCGCTTTCCTGAAGCACGTGCTCCAAATGCGCGCTGTTGGAGTAGAGCAGGGAGATACGCCCGGAAAACACATCGTCAAGATAATTGAGGCGATCGATGTTGATATCCAGCACGGTAACTTCGGCGCCGAGACCCACCGCCATCTTGGCGGCGTGTGTGCCAACGATACCGCCGCCGAGAATCGCCACTTTGCCTTTTTCTACACTGGGGATACCGCCGAGCAGGACACCGCGGCCGCCCTGTGGGCGCTCAAGGAAACGGGCCCCCTCCTGAATACTCATGCGGCCGGCGATCTCACTCATGGGGCGCAGCAAGGGGAGCGTATGATCGTCGAGTTCTACCGTTTCATAGGCGACGCCCTTGATCTTCCGTTCGATCATCGCCTTGGTGAGTTCCTCTTCCGCGGCCAGATGGAGGTAGGTGTAGAGGAGCTGGCCCTCCTGCATGAGCGGATACTCCTCCGGTTGCGGTTCCTTCACCTTAACGACCATCTCGCTGGCCTTCCAGATCTCTTC
>CAZNRF010000213.1:0-6257 GCA_964575075.1 uncultured Spirochaeta sp.
ACATTTTTATTGGTGCAGGAGGCGCGGCGGTGAAAAACCAACACGACGAGGGCCGGCGGGACGGTCAGTTCGTCCTGTCTACCCCCACGGAGGTAGAAAACGAGCTCCCCTTTCAGCTGATCGGGGCTGGGTGTGACTTCTACCAGTATCCGATCGAGCGGCCCTTTGGGTTTCCCGTGTTCCAATGGATTCAGACGATTCGCGGGCGGGGTGTTCTCGAAGCGCCCTCCCTGCGGGGTGAGGCGGGGCCCAACCAAGGGTTACTGCTGTACCCCGATGAAGAGCATACCTATCACGCCGTGGAGGAGCCGTGGTATGTGCACTGGATCAGTTTCAGTGGGCACCACATTCCGAGCATGTTGCACTATCTGGATATGAACCGGACCGGGGTGTACGGCATCTCCGATAGCACGATCACCGCCTCCCGCATTCGCAAGGCACTGAGCACGTTACAGAGCGATTATCCCCTCCGCGGAATCGATGGGTCCGCCATCATCTACCAGTTACTTCTGGATTTTCTCAAGCACATCCAGCATCCCGGGGAAGAGAGCCGTGAAGCCGACGTGACACGCCTCAAGCCGGCCCTGGACCTCATCGAGCGTGAGATGCATCGCCCGATCAGTCTGGATGACCTGGCGGCCACCGTGGGAGTAACCCCGCAGTACTTCTGCGACCTCTTCCGCTCCGTGACAAGCCGCAGACCTACGGAATATGTCAACCAGCGCCGGGTGGATCGCGCGAAGGAACTGTTGCTTCGGGAGCCAAAGACGCGGGTTCACGACATTGGGCGTCGGGTGGGATTTGAGAGCGACAGCTACTTCTCAACGGTGTTTCGCAAATATGAGGGGATCAGCCCGCGCGCCTACCGCGAGACCAACGCCGGTAACGCGCACTACACCGGCTAAATCGCGCCGGGCGGCGGTTAGGGAGATTTGGGCGGCTCGATCCTCAGCGTCACTGAAAGACGGTTCCAGGCGTTCATCAGCATGATGTGTTGAATCAGCCACATCAGCGTCTCCTCCCCCAACGCGGCCACCGCCGAATCCCAGAGCTCTTCGTCCACCCCGGTGCCCGGAGCTACCGTTACCGCGTGGGCCAGCCGCAACGCGATAGCGGTGGTGCGATCATAGAGGGAAAGCCAGTCACCGTGCACCGCCTCCGCCGCGGGAAGCACCCGGAGCTGCTCCTCCGGCACGCCCTCCGCACGCGCCTTCTCCCAATGCACGGCGATGCAATGGGCGCATCCGTTGAGCTGTGATATGTACACCGCCGTGAGTTCCCGGATCGTCCCCGGCAGCGCGCTCCTGCGCACCGCCGCGGAGATCGCAAAGAGGTGTTTGGACGGTTCCGGTGTGAGGGCCGCGTAATCCAGGCGCATCGTGACAGCGCGCCTCAGAGTGCCCGCTGCATCACGCGATTCAGCCGCTCCACAAAGGTGGCGGGATCTTTGAGCTGCTCCCCTTCCACCAACAGTGCCTGATCCAGGAGCAGAAAGGATGCGTCGGAGAACTGCTCGTCATCCTCCATCGATTTCATCCGCTCCACGATGGGGTGGTCCGGATTGATCTCGAGAATCGGCTGAACATCAGGGAGGTCGCCCTGCCCCATCGCCTTCATCATCTGCGCCATCTTCATGGTGGGGTCGTTTTCGTCCACCACCATACAGGAGGGACTATCGGCAAGGCGCACCGAGGTCACCACGTCTTTCACGCGATCCCCCAGGACCGTCTTCATTCGGTCGATTACCGGCTTCAGCTCGTCGTCTTTTTTCTTGTCTTTCTCTTCCTTCAGATCTTCTCCGGCGTCGGATCGATTGACCGCCTTCAGTTCCACATCTTTGTACGTCCCGATCGTGGGAATCACCACCTCGTCCACGTCGTCGGCCATGATGAGGACCTCGATGTCTTTCTTCTTGTACGCCTCCAGCAGGGGCGAGCGGCGCAACGTCGCTTCGTTGTCGCCGGTGATGTAGTAGATCGCCTTCTGGTCGGGGAGCATGCGCTCCTTGTACTTCTCCAGACTGGTCCACCCGTCGGCTTTGGTGCTCTTGAACCGTACGAGCTCCATGAGCGCCTCTCGATTGCCAAAGTCGGAGTACAACCCTTCCTTGAGCGGCCGGTTATACTCGTTAATGAACGTCTCCCACGTCTCCGGCTCTTCGAGTGCGATCCGGGCGAACTCGCCCAGAAGTTTTTTCACGGAACTGTCTTTAATCTTTTGCAGGATCCGGTTCTGCTGCAGGATCTCCCGACTCACGTTGAGCGGCAGATCTTCGGAATCGATTACCCCGCGGACAAACCGCAGATACGTGGGCATCAGCTCTTTTTCATCGTCGGTAATAAATACCCGCTTCACATAGAGTTTCACGCCGGGCTTGTAATCCACCTGATACATATCAAAGGGCGCTTTCTTGGGAACGTAGAAGAGCGTGGTATACTCCATCGTCCCCTCCGCCTGGGTGTGAAGCGAGAGTAACGGGTCTTCGGTGTCGTGACTGATCGTCTTGTAGAACTCGTTATACTCTTCCTCAGTGATTTCCGATTTGCTCCGTTTCCAGAGGGCGCCGGCGCTGTTGATCTGCTCCGTTGTGGGTGTCTTGCCCTTCTCTTTCCCTTTGTCGTCGTACTCGGTCTTCTCGTAGTGCAGCCATATCGGAAAGGCGATATGGTTGGAGTACTTCTTGACGATCTGTTCGATCTGCCAGCGAGAGGCGTATTCCGCTCCCTCTTCACCAAGATGGAGGATCACCGTGGTCCCTTGCGCGTCCCGCGTCGCCTCGGAAATCTCAAAACCGCTCTTTCCGTCGGAGACCCACTTGTAGGCGGTGTCCTCGCCCGCTTTGCGGCTAATCACTTCTACCCGATCCGCCACCATAAAGACCGAATAGAACCCCACGCCAAACTGGCCGATCAGGTTGCTGTCTTTCTTGGCATCCCCCGTGAGTTGTCCGAGGAACGATTTCGTGCCGCTCTTGGCGATCGTTCCGAGGTTCTCCATGAGATCTTCGTTATTCATGCCGATGCCGTTATCGCTGATCGTCAACGTCTTCTCGTCGGCACCTTCGGAGAACTCGATATCGATGCGGGGCTCAAACTGCAGCGATTTGAATTGCTCATCGGTAAGTGTCAGATATTTGAGTTTGTCCAAGGCATCGCTGGAATTGGACACCAGTTCTCGCAGGAAAATCTCCTTGTGAGAGTATAGGGAGTGGATAATGAGGTTGAGAAGTTGGTTCACCTCTGTTTGAAATTCGTGTGTAGCCATGTGTACGACTCCTGAAATCGTGGTTTCTTGGTATTGGTGTTGAGTTGCCGCATCCGGTGCGATCGGAACGCGCGCCACCCAATATACTCAGAGATTTTGCATGCGGCAAACGGGGCCGCTCACCCCGTAGCCTCATGAAACTCCCGACGCAGCACGATGCTGTTCCGGTCAACGTCGTATCGCTGCCGTTTCTCCAGCGGCAGTTCATCCACCCCGACCCGAGCAAAACCGATACTCTCAAACCAATCGCTGGTTCGGGTAGTGAGGACGAATACCGCTGATAAGTTGCGCTCCCGCGCCCGGTCTATCAGATAGAGCACGATGCGCCGGCCGATGCCCAACTCCTCGTAGCGCGTATCCACCGCCAGTGCGGCGATTTCCGCCTCATCGTTGGGGTAGATATGGAGGGCGCCACAACCGTGAATGCGGCCATCTGTTTCGTGAACCACATAATCCTCGGCGCTGGCGGCAATTTCTTCGGGAGAGCGCGCGAGGAGAACTCCATGGTCCGCCAGGGGCTGCATAAGCGCATGGACTTTACCCACATCTTCAGGACGCATGGGGCGGATGCTCTGATACACATTGGCATGCACCATCGTTCCAACTCCCAAATCACTGAACACCTCAGCCAACGTCACCCCTTCCTGGTCTCCATCAACGATATGAATACGGGCGACCCCGGCCCCCGCTGCCAGATACGCCAGCCGCAAGAATTCCAGATGGTCGCGAATTCCCTGGTGGTAGCCGCTGGGTTGCGCCGGGGAGGCAAGGGGCGGCGTCTCTCCCTCCACAACCTCAGTGGGGGGGGGCGATGCGCCGGTGAGGCGTTCCTCCGGAGAAACCCCATTCCACTCGAGGAGCCGCCGCGCCTCTTCCACGGTGAGGCGGCTGATCCGCCCCTCACTGGTGGCCTCGATTTCCGGCGGCAGGGTAAGCGTGGCCGCATTGAGTCCCATGTGGTCGGTGATAAAGAACAGCTTTTCCGCTTCCAGCGACACGGCGATTCGAAACGCCAGTTCCCGGGAGGAGATATTGTACGGCTTGCCGGTAGCACTCCACCCGATACACGGAAAGATCGGAATGAGATCCTGCCGTAACGTGGTGCGAAGTAAATCGAGCTGGACCCGCTCCACCACCCCGGCGTGCTCATAATCGACACCGTCCACCACCCCGATGCCGCGGGCGCGCACCCAATTGCCGACCACCGCATTGGCGTTGTGGGCACTGAGGAGCGTCATAAACCGATTGGTGACATCAAACGCTGCCATTTTTATGAACGGTATCGCATCGGCGCCGGCGATACGGACACCGTTCTCCCGCCGCCACTCCACGTTATACAGGCGAAGCACTTCATCGATACGCTGCCGTGCTCCGGGGACGAGGACAATTCGAATCCCCGCCTGGTGAAGCAGCACGATGTCCTGTACCAACGCGGTAACCCGGGCATCATCCACGGCGGCGTGGTCTACATGGATAACAAATGTCTTTCCACGAAACCGGTGCGCGTATGAGAACACCTGGCGGATGAGATCAACCTGATCGATAATTTGCGTGCTTTTCACAAGTGGTAACCTACCAGAAACTGACCGTTCGCTCGACTCCCCAGCGAATTAGTACCGGCCGCCGATTCCCAGGCCCACGCCGATCCAGGAAAAGATCTGATCATCCTCCCAAATGCCGAACCATGAAGAGTGTAGCGAGAGCCGCAGATTGCGCCATATACCGAAGCCAAACTCCATGACTCCTTCAAAGGCGGGAGAGAGCCCGTCGCTCACCAGGGCTTCGTCACTGCCGTCAGGAGTCGGCACACTCGCACTCGAGCGGGTGAGGGCCATACCACCAGCCCCGCGAACGATAAAGTCTACGCCGGACACCGGTCCTACGCTGAGTCCCAGGACACCCAGGGCGGGTGTGGCGCTGAGCTCATAGCTCACATCTCCAAACTCAACATCCGTACCGGTGGTGTAGAGGTGGCCGGCAGTCGCTCCGAGGACAAGCCCGGGGATCAGCACATCGTTAAAGAGCGCCGAGGCGGTGACGGCCATGCCGTATTCGGTATCCAGAAATTCGAATCCATTCAGAGGAATGAGATAGCTTCCGCGCAGATCGAACAGTGCACTCCACCGCTCGTTAGGATCCGTAAGCCGCATAAAGCCGGGAACGGGCGGCGGGGTTTGGGCAAGCGAAAAGCGGAGCTCCAGGTAGTCGTCACCGGCCAGGCGCACGTCCCGGCGACCAACCACTTGCTCAAAGCCGTCGTCCCGCCGACGAACCTCAACCTCGTACGAACCCACCAGCATCTCGATTTCATCGATATTGGCACCAAGGAACTCCCCATCGACGTACACGTAGTACGACGCCGGGTACCCGCTGTTGGAGAAACGCACCCGGCCGAAGCCCGGGAACAGCGCTGCGATCTCGGCCGTGACCTCCTGAGCAACTTCCTCGGCCACCGAAAACCGGTCCCGATCAGTAGGGAGATCAAACACCTGGGAGGAGGTGAATTCGCTGCCATTCCAGATGTCGGTCTCGATACCCAACCGACCGTCTCGGCGCGGCGCCACGGACACAAACGCGGCGGGGTGGTCAGCGGGATCAGGGAGAAGCGCCGTATCGGTTCGGGACAGACGATAGCGGCGCTGACTGCGAAACGCGCCTTCCACGGCGGAGAACAGGAGCGCGGTGGCCCGTTGTTCCGAATCAGACAGCGATTCCATATCAGCCACAAACACGAGGTCTACCGCCGGTTGCAGGTCCGATCCGCTCGTGGTTTGAGCAACCAATTCCGGCGTGGCCGCCGTTACTCCGAGGAGCAGCAGGAGAACAACGAGACAAAACAGTCCGTTCATACCATTCCGGCGGTCTGGGCGTACCATCGCATTAAATGTAACACAACCCGTCTCAGTTTGCATCGCTTGCATCATCTTCTTTACACTGTGAATAGAATGAAGATCTCTCAGTGGTTTTGGGTAGTTTTGTGGCTCGTGCTGCTG